>CAZOQY010000064.1:0-12866 GCA_964581835.1 uncultured Streptomycetaceae bacterium
GTGACGCGCGCCCAGCCGTCGGCCATGCCCAGCCCGGCGCCCTCGTGGCGCACCTCCAGCATTTGCACGCCGCCGATCTTGTCGAGCTCGTGCATCCAGTACATGTTGCCGTCGCCCATGATGCCGAACATGTGGGTCACGCCTTCCTTGACGAACGCGTGGGCGAGCCGTTGATAAACCTTCATGTATCCCCCTTTGGCAATGGATCTGGCTAGGCGGCCGTGCCGGCGAGTTTCGCCGCAAGCCGCTCCGAAAATTCTTTGGTCATGTGCTTCACCACCAGGTTGGCGCCGCTCTCGACCAGCGAGGCGAGCTTGCCCGAAATCTCCACCTGGGCGGCGATCGGGATGGCGGCGGACCCCGGCGTCGCGCCTTCCGCGACGTTGAAATTCATCGTTGCCTTGACGCGCGTGCCGCCCTGGTTGTCGCGCGCCTTCGAGGCGACCTGGCCGCTCATCGCGGCCTCGTCCAGATCCAGCGTGAAGCTCGCCCGGAACGTCACCTTGGCCGGCCCGAACTTGATCACCAGCGACGCGTCGTACGATCCGTCCTCGTGCTTCTCGCCCAGCGCCGCGCCCGGGACGCATTCAACGACAGCGTGCGGGTCCGAGAGGATGGCCCACACGGCGCGCGGGGCCGACTGCACTTCGATGCGTTCGTTGACTTCGATCACTATGTGGACAATCGGGACAAATGTTGCCGGGGCGCAAGTTTAACAGGTGATGCGCGCGCGTGGTTGCATCGCGGCGCAAGGAGAATCCGCCGCCGGCGCGGGCTGCTAGAATCGGACTTGCCATTCCCACTTTCCGTCTCACGCCAGGCACCCCCATGCCGGTCCACTATGTAGTCGCGCTGGGACTGTTCAACATGTCCAGCGTGCGCGCGGGTCGCGTGCTGCTCACGCTCTACGCGCTGAAGCTCGGCGCCGAGCCGGTCGCCATCGGCCTGCTGGCCGCCTCGTTCAGCATCATCCCGCTGCTGTTCTCGTGGGTGAGCGGTCGCTGGTCGGACCGCTTCGGCTCGCGCTGGCTGCTGATGATCGGCGTGGTGGGCAGCTCGAGCGGCATGCTGCTGCCCTATTTCCTGCCGAGCCTCACGACCATCTTCATCGCCGGGGTGCTGAGCGGGCTGTCGATGACCTTCTGCAACGTGTCGCTGCAGAACCTGGTCGGCATGCTGAGCGCGCCCGAGCAACGCGCTAAAAACTTCAGCAACTACACCCTCGCGGGCTCGATCGCCGCCTTCATCGGACCGCTGATCGCCGGCTTCTCCGTGGACCACGCCGGCTACGGCTACGCCTGCCTCATCGTCCTGGCGATCGCCATCGTGCCGTTCTCGATGCTGGTGGCACGCGGCGCCGACTTCCCGGCCGGTAGCGGCGAAGCGAAGCCGGCCGGCAACCTGTGGCACGCGCTGACGATGCCGGGCGTGTGGCCGGTGCTGGCGGCGAGCAGCATGGGACAGATCGCCGGCGACTTCTTCCAGTTCTACATGCCGGTGTACGCCCACGACGCGGGGCTCTCGGCTTCCGCCATCGGCATCGTGCTGGCCGGCTACTCGGCGGCGACCTTCGTCGCGCGCGTTTTCCTGCCCGGCCTGATCCGCCGCTGGAACGAGCAGACGGTGCTGGTCTACGCGTTCCTGCTTTCCGCCCTGGCGCTGATGATGGTGCCGTTCTTCGCGCACGCGGTGCCGCTCACGATGGCCTCGTTCTTCGTCGGGCTCGGCATGGGCTGCACCGCGCCGATCACGATGATGCTGATGTACACGCGCTCGGCGGAAGGCCGCTCGGGCGAGGCGATGGGACTGCGCCTCACCGTGGACAACCTGACGCGCCTCGTCGGCCCGCTGCTGTTCGGCATGATGGCCGGGGGCGCGGGGCTGGCGGCGGTGTTCTGGCTGAACGCGCTGATGCTGGGCTCCGGCGGTCTCGTCGCGCGCTGGCGCCGGGGATCGTGACGGACGGATAATGGCTCGCTCCGTCCATCTTCACGATTCACGAAACCAGGCAAGGAGCCCGAATTGAGTTCCGCAAGTCCCGAGCAGACCACCGCGTACCTGGCCGAATGGGCGGCCGGCTTCAGGCTGGAAGACGCGCCGCCGGCGGTGGTCGCGAGAATGAAGGCGCTGGTGCTGGACCTGCTGCGGGTCGTCGCGGTCGGCGCGAAACTGCCGTGGAGCCGGGATGCGCGCCAGTACGCGCTGAAGCTCGGCGGCAACGCAACCAGCACCGTGCTGTTCTACGGCGACCGCATGGACCCGGTGCGCGCCGCCTTCGTCAACGGCTCCTTCGCCCACGCCTGCGACCTCGACGACACGCACGTCGGCTCCATGCACCACTCGGGCGCATCGGTGCTGCCGGCGGCGCTCGCCGTCGCGGAGCGGGAAAACGCGGGCGGCCGCGCGCTGCTCGAAGCCGCGATCGTCGGCTACGAGGCGGCGCTGCGCATCGGGCTCGCGGTGCAGCCGCAGCTGTTCCAGAAGGGATTTCTCGCCACCGCCACCGTCGGGCCGCTGGGCGCCGCGCTCGCCGTGGCGAAGTTGCTGCGCTTCAGCGCCGAAGACATGGCGGGCGCGCTCGGTTCTGCCTGCACCTACGCCGGCGGGCTCGCACAGTTCTACAAGTCGGGCTCGGTCATCAAGCGCGTCAACGCCGGCAAGGCCGCCGAGTGCGGCGTGATCGCGGCGCTGCTCACGCAGGACGGCATCTGGGGCCCGCGCGACATCCTCGAGGGCAGGGAAGCCGGCTTCTTCCGCGCCTTCTCCGACAAGCCCGACCCGTCGCGCGTCACCGCCGACCTCGGCCGCGGCTACCGGCTGATGGAAGTGAGCACCAAGGTGCACGCCGGCGCGGGCCGGCTGCAGGCGACCAACGATGCCGGGCTTGCGCTCGCCAGCGAGCATCAGCTCGCGCCGGAACAGATCGTCGACGCGGAAGTCGGCATCCCGAAAGTGATCCAGGGCATGCTGACGAAAAACGACCCGCACGACATGCAAAGCGCCATGCTCTCCGTGCCCTTCAGCCTGGCGATGACGCTCGTGCTGGGCCGCGCGCGCGGGCCGGCTGCCGGCGTCACGCCGACAGATTACGACAACCTCATCGCCGACCCGGCGGTGCGCGCGCTGTCCATGCGCGTGCGCTGCGTGGTGGACCCGCAGATCGAGGCGAAGACCAACACCGAGGAAGTGCCCTCGCGCGTGACGCTCAAGCTCGCCGACGGCCGCACCGTCGAGGCGAAGGTGGACCACCCGCGCGGCAGCCCGCACCGCCCGATGGCGTGGGACGACATCACCGCCCTCTTCCGCGACACCGTCGCCGGCGACCTGCCGGACGCGGCCATCCGGAAAACCATCGAGGTCGTCGCCGGCCTCGACGGCAAGTCCACGGCGCGGGAGATCACCGCCGCCTTCGTCGCCAGTCAATAACAGGGAGCCAGCATGGATCTGGGCTTGAAAGGCCGCACCGCGTTCGTCACCGGCGCGAGCCGCGGCATCGGCAGGGAAATCGCAACGGCGCTCGCCGGCGAGGGCGTCAACCTCGGGCTGTTCGGGCGCGACCTCGATCGTTGCAACGCGGTGGCGGCGGATCTCGGGAAGAAGCATCCGGGCCTGCGCATCGCCGTGGTGGAACTGGACCTCGCCGAGCGCGGCGCGATCAAGCCCGCGGTCGAGAAGGCGATCAAGGCGCTGGTCGGCGTGGACATCCTCGTCAACTGCGCCGGCGGCGCCTACCGCGGCCGCCTCGCGGAGATTCCCGACGAGCTGTGGGAGGCCTACTTCGCGGTGAAACCGCTGGGCCTCATCCGCATGACGCGCGAAACCATCCCCTACCTGAAAAAATCGACGCAACCGCGCGTGATCAACATTTCCGGCACGCGCGGGCGCGAGCCGCACGGCGTGCAGGTCATGTCGGGGCCGATCAACCTCGGCACGCTCTCCCTCACCAAGGCGATGGCGAACGAGTTCGGCCCGGCCGGCATCACCGTCAACGCGATCTGCCCGGGCTCGACCGACACCGGCCGCTGGACCGAGCTGGTGGCGATCCGCGCGAAAGAGCACAACATCCCGATCCAGGAAGCCGAGAAGCAGCTCGTAGCCGACGTGCCGCTCGGGCGCGTGGTGAAGACGCAGGACGTTGCGGACCTCGCGCTGTTCCTCGCCTCGTCGCGCGCAGGCATGATTTCCGGCGTTTCGATCAACGTGGACGGCGGGAGATCCCGTGCCATCTAGACTCGCATCCTGCTTCGGCAGACTCGCATCCTGCTTCGGTAGAACCGCATCCTGCCTCGGCATCGTCCTCGCGGCGTGGCTCGCGCCGCCCGCCTTCGCGCAGACGTCGTCCGAACGGTTCCCGGAGCGAACGCTGCGCTTCATCGTCCCGCTTGCCCCTGGCGGCGGCAACGATGCGGCGGCGCGCGTGATCGCCGGCGCGTTCTCCAGGCGACTGGGTCAGCAGGTGGTGGTGGACAACCGCCCGGGTGGCGGCTCGGTCATCGCCTCGCAGTTCGTCCTCTCCCAGCCCGCGGACGGCCACACGCTGTACCTCTTCAGCACCAACGTCAGCATGGCGCCGCTGCTGCAGGCGAAGCTGCCGTTCGACACGCTGCGCGATTTCGCACCGCTCTCCCGCATCGGCACTTCGCCGGGCGGGCTGATCGTCCACCCGTCCATGCCGGTGCACAAGGTGATGGACCTGGTGAACATGGCGAGAACCCGTCCCGGCCAGATCGCGTTCGGTTCCTCGGGCCCGGGCGGCGGCTCGCACCTGGGCGGCGAGCTCTTCAACCTGCTCGCGAAAGTAAAGCTGCTGCACGTTCCCTACAAGGGCAGCGCGCTGGCGACGATCTCCGTGCTCTCGGGCGAAACGCAGGTCGCGTTCAACAACCCGACCTCTTCGATGCCGCACATCAAGGCCGGGCGCCTGCGCCTCATCGCGGTGACGACGGCGAAACGCTGGCCGCTGATCCCGGGCACGCCCACCATCGGCGAATCGGGGGTGAAGGGCTACGAGCACCTCATCTGGAACGGCCTCGCGGTGAAGACCGGCACGCCGCCGGCGATCGTCGACCGCCTGCACAAGGAACTGCTCGAAGTGCTCAAACTGCAGCAGATCGCCGACCTGCTCGCGCAGGACAGCTCGCTCCCCTCGCCGGAAACGCCGGAAGCCTTCGCGCGCTTCCTGGCGGACGAGCAGAAGAAATGGGCGCCGGTGGTGAAGCAGGCGGGCCTGTCGGCCCTTTGAGAGACGAGCCGAAAGTCGTCTCAGATACTGCGTCGCAGATAAAGCGTCTCAGGTACTACGTCTCAGATAATGCGTCTTACCAGCGACGCTTCACCTGAGACGCCTCTCCCTTCCCGAAGGAAAACAAGTTGAGTCATCCCGTAAGCCAGACAGAAACAATCGGCGCGACACGCGAACTCGCGGCGTTCGCCGCCAGACTTCGCTACGAGGACATCCCCGCCGAAGTGATCGAGAAGGCCAAGGCCTGCGTGCTCGACACGCTCGGCTGCATGCTGTTCGGCGCGACGCTGCCGTGGACTCGCATCGTCGCCGACATGGTGCGCGAGGAAGGCGGCGCGCCCCAGGCGTCCCTCGTCGGCAACGCCGGCAAGGCGTCGGTCGCGCAGGCGGCGCTGGTCAACGCCACCGCGGGCCACGGCTTCGAGCTCGACGACGCGCACACCCGCGCCTCCATGCACGCCGGCTCGATCGCGGTCGCCACGGCGCTCGCGTTCTCGGAGTGGCGCCAGGCCACGACCGGCCGTGATTTCCTCACCGCGGTCATCGCGGGCTACGAGGCCGGCCTGCGGGTCGGCATCGCCGGCGCCGGTGGCATCTTCAAGCGCGGCTTTCATTCGGCCGCGGTGTGCGGCGGCTTCGTCGGCGCCGCTGCCGCCGGGCGTCTGCTCGGGCTCGACGCCGATCGCATGCAGCACGCGTTCGGCATCGTCGGCTCGATGGGCGCCGGGCTCGTCGCGGCCCAGGAAGGCGCGATGGTGAAACGGCTCCACGCCGGGCAGGCCGCGAAGAACGGCGTCACCGCCGCGCTGCTCGCGCAACGCGGCTTCACCGGCATCGTCAACGTGCTGGAAATTCCCTTCGGCGGCTTCCTGAGCTCGATGTCGGACCGCGGCGACGTCGCCGCGCTCACCGCCGGGCTGGGCACGCAATGGGAAACGCTGGCGCTGGGCTTCAAGCCGTACGCGACCGCCGGCGCGGCCCAGCCCGCCGTGGCGCTGCTCGACGCGATCATGAAAGAGCACCAGCTGGCGGCGGACCGGATCGAGCGCATCGAGGTGGACTGCACGACGCATTGCCGCGACCACGTCGCCTGGCCGTACGTGCCCCAGGGCGTCGCCTCGGCGCAGATGAACGTGTTCTACGCGCTCTCCGTGATGGCGCTCGAGCGCGCCGCGATGGTGGAGCAGTTCGACGAGAAAAAGCTCGCCGACCCGCGCATCCTCGATTACATGCGCCGCATCAAGGTCACGGCGGACGCCGGGTTCGACGCCAAGGGCAACCGCTACCGCTACGCCACGCGCGTCGCGGTGGTGACGAAGCAGGGTGCGCGCCACGTGCAGGAGACGCTCTATCGCCCCGGCTCGCCGGAAGCTCCACTGGGCGAAGCGCAGCTCGCGGACAAGTTCGATCTTCTCGCGGCGCATGCCGTGAACACGGGCGCGCGCGAACGGATCAAGGGCAAAGTAGTGGCGCTGGACACCTTGCCGGCGCTCGAGCCGCTCATCGCCGACCTGCGCGGCTGAAAGCAAGGCAAAAGTCGGAAGTCGAAAGGCGGAAGTAAAAACCGCAGGCGGGGTTGTTTCGCCTTTCGCCTTTCGCCTTTCGCCTTTCGCCTTATGGGATAAGATTCGTCTCCCCGCTGTCCAAGCACTACCGTGTACGACGCCCCCTCCAGCCGGCCGTCTTCGCTCGAACCGACCCCCATCCGCGTGGCGGTCGTGATATCGCTGCTCGCCCACGCGGCGCTGATCGTGCAGCTGCCCAACGTCAAGCTGCCCCGCTTCGAGCTGCCGGACCTGGAAAAAAAGGAAGAGCGCCTGACGGTGCGCCTCGCGCCGCCCTACTCCGCGCCGAGCGAGCAGGCTGCCCCACCGCCTCCGCCTCCGCCCGCGCCGGTGCTGCGCGCGAGACCGAAACCCGCGCCGCCGGTGATCGCGATGGAGCGCCCCGCGCCGACGCCTGCGCCCGCGGTAAAGCCGCCGGCTGCCTCGGGCGACCTGCTGGCGTACATCGACGCGCGGCGCCTCGCGCGCGGCGATACGCCGGAGCGCCAGGAAACACCGGCGTACAGCCGGCCGGCCGATGACGAGCGCTCGCGCGCCAACCGCGTCGCCACCGCCAATCTCGCGACGCAGCGCCAGCTCACGTTCGGCTACGACCCCTCGCGCAGTGGTGGCGTGTTCACGATCGATCGGCTGACCGGCGACTACGCCGAGTTCACCTTCGTCGGCTGGAACCAGGACGCCCGCCGCCGCACCAAACAGATGGTCGAGGTCCGCAAGGGCAACCACGGCGACATCCGGCTCGCCGTGGTCCGCGAGATGATCGCCATCATCCGGCGCTACGAGCCGGTCGAGTTCACCTGGGACTCCCGGCGACTGGGCCGCGTCGTCACCCTTTCCTCCCGCGCCCCCGACAACGCCGGACTGGAAGACTTCATGCTCAAGGAATTCTTTTAGTAATATCCAGGACAACCATCATCGAGGCCCATCACATGCCCCCCGTCCGCCTGAAGACGCTGCTCGGCGAGCACGCCACCACCCTGGCGCTGAAACGCGGCGAAATCGCCTCGCCGTCCGTGGCGCTCGACATCGCCGACATTCCGCAGGCGTTCGTCGCGTTCAAGCGCGTGGTGCGGGATTTCGAGTTCGACGTCGCGGAAATGGCCATCGTCACCCACCTCATGGCGAAAGCCCACGGCAAGCCGTACGCGCTGCTGCCGATCGTGGTGCTCTCCCGCTTCCAGCATCCGTTTCTCGTCTACAACGTGTCGCGCGGCGAGCTGCGCCCCGGCGACCTCAACGGCAAGCGCGTCGGCATCCGCTCCTACTCGGTGACGACGACGATGTGGCTGCGCGGCATCCTCATGAACGATCACGGGCTCGACATCGACACCGTGCAGTGGGTGACGACCGAGGAAGCGCACGTCGCCGAGTTCAGGGATCCGCCCAACGTCCGGCGCGCGCCGGCGGGCCGCGACCTGCTCTCCATGCTGCTCGACGGCGAGCTCGACGCCATGGTGCTCGGCGACAAGACGCTGACCGACCCGCGCCTCGCGCGCCTCATTCCCGACCCCGACAAGGCGGCGCAGGCGTGGCACGCCCGCAACCGCGCCATCCAGATCAACCACATGGTGGTGGTCAGGGAATCCGTGCTGAAAACCAATCCCGACGCGGTGCGAGAGGTCTACCGCATGTTCAAGGAAGCCCGGCGCGGCGCGCCCCCGCCCGCCCCGGGCGCGATCGACATGACGCCCCTCGGCGTCGAAGCGAACCGGCGCAACCTCGAAATCGCGATCGAGTACGTCCACCAGCAGAAGCTCATCCCCCGGAAATTTACGGTGGACGAGCTGTTCGACGACGTCACCAGGAAACTCGACTAGCGGTCGCGTTTCCATGATGGGTTATGGGTAATGGGTGATGCGTCTCCCGCGCCGCGGGGCTCTCGTCACCCGTCACCCGTCACTCGTCACTTGAGTATGGGCAACGGCAGCTTCGCCCCGTCCGGCAGCGGCGTGCGGTCGACGTTGAGACACATCGACACCAGCACGTAGAAGCCGTTGACGGCGATCAGGTCCACGATGCCGCGCTCGCCGAACCGGTCGAGCACGGCCCGGTAAGTGGCGTCGGAGACGCCCTGTGTCTCGTGCAGCTCCACCGAAAAATCGTAGACGATGCGCTCTTCCTCGCCCATCTTCGCCGGCCGGCGGCCGTGGGCGATGTCCTCGGCGATCGCCGGGTCGAGCCCGCCCTCGAGCGCGAGCTTGTGATGGGCGAACCACTCGTATTGCGACGTCCACTGGCGGGCCGTGATGAGGATGGCCATCTCGTTCAGCCGCGACGGCAGCGAACTGCGGAAGCGGATCTCCCCGCCGAGCTGCTGGATCAGGTTGCCGATGCCGGGGCTCCTCAGCCACACGTTGAACGGCCCGCCGAGCGGCCCCGGCCGGCTCGCGCCCGAGTTCTTCAGCGCGGCGCGCGGGCCCGTGCGTATCGCGTCCGCCAGCGCCTTCTGCTCCGGCGTCAGGTCCTCGTTCTCGAGCAGCCTGAAACGGCGCCCGTCGCCCGTCTTGCTCATTCGTCGCTCCTCCCTGTCATGGAGTCCGGAACGTAACCGCAAGCACGGCCGCTGGCAAGGCGCTCCCGGCTTTCAACCTTTTCGCCTTTCGACCGCGTTATCAATTCGGCCTTTCGCCTTCTATAATGTGCGTCCCACGAAGGAGAGCCGCATGGATACCCCCGCCCGCAATCCCGTCAGGACCCTCACCGGCGCGCGCGCGCTGGTCGACGCCCTGCTGCGCGAAGGCGTCGATCACGTCTTCGGCATCCCCGGCACGCAGAACCTCGCGTTCCTCGACGCGTTGCGCGACACGCCGCAGATCCGCTTCATCCTGACGCGCCACGAGCAGGGCGCCGCGTTCATGGCCTACGGCTTCGCGCGCGCGCGCAACACGCCCGCGGTCGTCACCGCCACCGAGGGGCCCGGTCTCACCAACATCGTCACGGCGATCGCCGCCGCCCACAAGGGCAACGTGCCGCTGATCAGCATCTGCGGGGTGCAGGAATCCGCCATGCGCGAGAAGGACGCGACGCAGGACATGGACCAGATCCCGTTCATGCGCCCGATCACCAAGTGGGCCTACAGCATCCCCTACCCCGGCAAGATCCAGGAAGCGGTGCGCAAGGCCTTCCGCGTGGCGCTGACCGAGCCGCAGGGCCCGACGCACATCGAGGCGTGCAGCGAGGTGCTGCTCGAGCCGGTCGCGCCGGAGGCCACCGCCCCCGCCGCCTACCGCGCCACGGTGCCGGCGGTATGCGACCCGGCGCAGCTCGACGCGGCGTGGGCGCTGATCGCGAAAGCCGAGCGCCCGCTGTTCGTGGTCGGCCGCGGCATCATGAAAGAGAACGCGGTCGCCGCGATGCAGAAGCTCGCGGACCAGACCGGCATCCCGGTCGCAGCACTCCAGTATTCGCCCGACGCGTTCCCGACCACGCACCCGCTCGCGCTGGGGCCACTCGGCCGTAACGCCTTCACCAGCGCCAACCGCGCCGCGCCCAAAGCAGACGTCGTCGTCGCCATCGGCGCGCACTTCGACGTGTTCTCGACGATGTACAAGTATGGCGTCTTCAGCGAGTCGGCGAAGATCATCCACCACACGTCCGCCCCGGGCCAGATCGGCATCGTGTTCCCGGTGACGCTGGGCGTGGCCGGCTCATCCATGAGCTTCATCCAGGGCCTCGCCGCGCGCGCCGGCCAGTCGGCCGCGCGCAAGCCATGGGTGGACGTGGCCAAAGCGCGCGCCGACTTCGACGCCGAGCTGGCGGCCGCGATGAAGCCCGACGCCTTCCCGATCCAGTCGCAGTTCGTCGCGCACGCCATCCGCAAGGTGCTGCCGAAGAACGGCATCTGCGTCGTCGACGCCGGCAACGGCGGCAAGCACGTGAGGAGCTACTTCAAGAGCTACGAGCCCGGCACGTTCTTCTGCATCGACGACTGGGCCTCGGTCGGCGGCTCGCTGCCGATCGCGATGGGGGTCAAGCTCGCGCGACCCGACCGCCCGGTGCTGTGCGCCTCGGGCGACATGGGCGCGATGGTCAACATCGGCGAGCTCGAGACCGCCGTGCGCGAGAACATCCCGGTGGTCTACGTGGTGTTCAACGACCAGGGTCTCGGCAACGAGCGCGCGTTCCAGAACGAGCACTTCGGCGGCCGCTTCTACGCAGTCGACTACAGGAACCCGGACTTCGGCGCGCTCGCGAAGGTGTTCGGCTGCCACGGCGAGCACGTCACGAAGCCCGGCGAGCTCGAGGGGGCGATCCAGCGCGCGTTCGCGAGCGGCAAGCCCGCGATCGTCGACGTGATGATCGACCAGAACACGCTCGCGCCGGTGGTGTTCAAGCAATAGCGCTCAGACCAAGCGGAACACGGTCTTCGGAATCACGCCCGCGAAGTCGATGAAGTTGACGGCGAAGTGGGCGAGCGCCAGCGCCGGCAGGGAGCGGGTGCGCAGGTAGAACGCCATGAACACCGCGCCGATGACGGCGGTGACCAGCACCGGGACGAGCCCCTGGCTCCAGTGGATCAGCCCGAACGCGACCGCGGAGATCGCGACGATCGCAGCCGGGCTGGCGATGTAACGGCGCAGCACCGTGTACGCGTAAGCCCGGAACACCAGTTCTTCCAGTATTCCGACCAGCAACAGGCCGATGCTGAGATCGAAGCGGTTCCAGGCGCCGCTGCGGATCTCGGGCATCCTGCCGAGCGCGTCGTAGGCGGGCAGGCCCGCCAGCAGCGTGTAGGCGTTCTGGTCGATCAGCGTGCCGATCAACGCGGCGAGCAGCAGCGTCGTCAGGAACGCCGCGGCGGGCTGCGACACGAGCCCGAAATCGGCGAGCGTCATGCGCCGGCTCGCGATCAGCCACGCCACCACCGCCAGCGGGAACAGCTTGACCACGACGTAGTCGATCGCCAGCCACCAGCGCCAGTCGGTGACGAAGATACTGGCAAAATCGTTGAGATAGAACGGCGCCGCCAGCACGGCGAACGCCACGAGGTACCTGTTGCTTCCTGCCATCGGCGAGCCCGTGGCCGCCACGGGTCAGATCCCGCCCGGCTCGTCGCCGGCAAGCGATCGCTGCATCATCACGTGGGCGACATGGATTTCCTGGACGCGGGACATGTCGCCAGGTTCGGCCGGCCGGATGACGGGTTCGGTGCTCATGCCGGCAAGGATACCGAAATCATCCGGGACTCTGCAGCACCGGCCGGCTTTCCGGATTCCGGACTCCATGTTTCGGGCCGCCGCACCGCGTGATAATCTGGCTTTGCCGCACCGATAACAACGACAGAGAGGAGACCCCGTGAGATCCGCCACCCTGATCGTCGCCGCGTTCCTGGCCAGCCTTGCGGCAGGCGCGCTGGCGCAGACCTACCCCGCGAAAACGATACGGCTCATCTCCCCCTACCCGCCCGGCGGCGGCACCGACGCCTCCGCGCGCATCATCGGCCAGGCGCTCGGCGAGCAGATGGGCCAGCAGGTCGTCATCGACAGCCGTGCCGGCGCGAGCGGCCGCATCGGCGTCGAGATCGCCGCGAAGTCGCCGGCCGACGGCTACAACCTGGTGCTCGGCAACGTCGCCCCGATGGCGATCCTGCCGGCATCGGGCCTGAAGCTCGCCTACGACCCGGTGGCCGGCTTCACCCCGATCAGCCTGATCGCCACCTCCGACTACATCCTCACGGTGCACCCGTCGCTGCCGGTGCGCTCGGTCAAGCAACTGCTCGCGCTGGCGAAAACGAAGCCGGGTCAGCTCACCTACGCATCGAGCGGCAACCTCGGTGGCCCGCACCTCGGCGGCGAACTGCTCAACCTCATGGGCGGCGTCAAGCTGCTGCACGTGCCTTACAAGGGCAACGGCCCCGCCGCCATCGCATTGCTGACCGGCGAAGCGACGATGATGTTCGGCACCGGCCCGTCGGTTGTCCCGCATATCGATGCGGGGAAAATGCGCGCGCTCGCCACCACCGGCAATACCCGCTCGATGCCCGGGCTGCCGGCGATGACCGAGCTCATGCCCGGTTACGAGGTCACGCAGTGGTACGGCATCCTCGCGCCGGCCGGCAC
>CAZOQY010000065.1:0-6395 GCA_964581835.1 uncultured Streptomycetaceae bacterium
CTTGGCGGTTCAATTTTTGTATTTCTTGGCGTCTTGGCGGTTAATTTTTCATGCAGACGAACCTCGCCGATTTCATCAAGGACACGCCCGAGGGCAAAGAGGCGGACGCGATCCTGCGCAAGTGCGTGCACTGCGGTTTCTGCAACGCGACCTGTCCCACCTACCAGTTGCTGGGCGACGAGCTCGACGGGCCGCGCGGGCGCATCTATCTCATCAAGCAGGTGCTGGAAGGCGCCGCGCCCACGGAGAAAACCCGGCTGCACCTGGATCGCTGTCTCACCTGCCGCGCGTGCGAGACGACCTGCCCGTCCGGCGTTGAGTACGGCCGCCTCGCCGACATCGGCCGCGAGCTGGTCGAGAAACGCGTGCCGCGCGGGCCGCTCGAATCGGCCTGGCGCGGGATGTTGAAAACCGTGCTTCCCTATTCCACGCGGTTCGAGCCGTTGCTCAGGCTGGGCCAGATGACGCGGGCGCTGATGCCCCCGGCGCTGAAGCGCAAGGTGCCGCCCGCGGCCGCGCCGGCCGGGGCGTGGCCTGCCCCCGTCCATGCCCGGAAGATGCTGGTGCTGGAAGGCTGCGTGCAGCCGGGTCTCTCCCCCGCGACCAACGCCGCCGCCGCGCGCGTGCTCGACCGCATCGGCATCTCCCTCGTTCGTGCGGATAACGCCGGCTGCTGCGGCGCCGTCGCGTTCCACCTCAACGCGCAAGGCGAGGCGCTCGACACCATGCGGCGCCTGATCGACGCCTGGTGGCCGCACTTCGAGCGCGGCGCCGAAGCGATCGTCGTCACCGCCAGCGGCTGCGGCGTGACGGTGAAGGAATACGGCCACCTCCTTCGCCACGACCCCGCCTATGCCGCGAAAGCGAAGCGCGTATCCGGACTGGCGAAAGACATCAGCGAGGTGGTCGCCGCTGAATGGCCCCGGCTTCGGGAGGCGGGAGGCGGGAGGCGGGAGGCGATGAAGCAGCGCATCGCGTTCCACGCGCCCTGTTCGCTCCAGCACGGGATGAAGCTGAAGGGCGGCGTTGAAGCGCTGCTCGCGGACTTGGGCTATAAATTGACGCCGGTCCCCGACGGCCACCTCTGTTGCGGCAGTGCCGGCACGTACTCCATACTTCAGCCGGAACTGTCGCGCCGGCTGCAGGAAAACAAGATTGCCGCGCTCGAAAGCGGCCGGCCGGCTGCCATCCTGACCGCCAACATCGGCTGCCAGGCGCACCTGCAATCCGCGACGGCGCTGCCGGTACGCCACTGGATAGAGGCGCTCGACGACAGCCTCCCGGGCGGGAAGTAACAGGGCCAGCGAGAAAGCCGCCGTTCTCGCTCGAAACAGATCAGCGGCGGCAGGCTGAATTGAAAAACCATTACGGAGGAGAAAACAGCATGCGGATCCTTGTCTCGATATCAAGTGCAGTGCTGCTTGCCGGGCTGATTGCCGGGGCGTCGGCCCAGACGTTTCCGAGCAAGCCGATGCGCATGGTGGTTCCGACCACGCCCGCCGGCTCGGCCGACCTGCTCGCCCGGCTGCTCGCGGAGCAGCTGCCCAAGCGCCTCGGCCAGCCCATGATCGTGGACAACCGCCCCGGCGCGGGCCAGACCATCGGCTCCGATCACGTCGCGAAATCGGCGCCCGACGGCCACGTGCTGCTGCTGGTGACGGTCAGCTATACCACCAGCGCCGCCATCTACAGCAAGCTGCCGTACGATCCCGCCAGCGACCTCGCGGGAATTGCCATGGTCGGCGCGGGCCCGCTGCTGGTGACCGTGCACCCGTCGCTGCCCGTGACCTCGGTAAAGCAGTTGATCGCGCTGGCGCGGTCGAAACCGGGCGCGCTGGACTACGGCTCCGCCGGCGCCGGCACCATTCCCCACCTCGCGACCGAGCTGTTCAACGGCAACGCTGGAACGAACCTCGTGCACGTGGCCTACAAGGGCATCGCGCCGGCGGTGACCGCGACGGTTTCCGGCGAGGTGCCCGTGCTGTTCGTGAGCACGCCGTCCGGGGGCCCGATGGTCAAGGCGGGCCGGCTGCGCGCGCTCGCGGTGACCACGGCGAAACGCTCGTCGTTCATGCCGGAGCTGCCGACGGTCGCCGAGGCCGGCGTGCCGGGGTACGACGTCTCGACCTGGTGGGGCGTGCTGGCGCCGGCCAAGACGCCCGCGCCCGTCGTCAACCGCCTCAACGAGGAAATCCGCAAGATCCTCGCCATGGACTCCTCGAAGGCCATCGTCGCCGCCAACGGCGCCGAGCCGGAGCTCAACATGACGGCCGACCAGTTCAGCGCGCTGCTCAAGCGCGAGATCGCCGACTGGCGCAAGACCGTCAAGGAACGCAAGATCGAGATGCAGTAGCAGACCGGTCCGGGCACCCGCCCGGCCCGCCCACTTTCCCCGGCACCGGTCGCGGGCGTCCCGCCTGTGCCGGTCCTTGTACTTTTCCCGGAACAGGCGTACGCTTGTTTCCCCCTTGGACTGCCCCGCTGCGGCGGTCTTGTACTTTTCCCCGCACCGGCGTACGCTGCCCATCCATTGCAGGTCGCGATTCGCCGGGGCTTGTACTTTTCACTGCACCGGCGTACGCTGAACTGCGGCCAACCTGGAAAGGCGCAACGATCATGCTGCAGCTGAACCCGCGTACCGCCTCCCGCATGCTGAACGTCATACGCCGCCCCGAGTTGCGGCCGCGCGCGGACGGCGAGCGCAAGACGTCGCTGAACGTCCCGGTGTACGAGGCCGAGCTGTGGACCAGCCGCCAGCGCCAGGCGAGCCCGATCCACGAGATTTCCTACCGCGCCTGCTTCAAGCCGCAACTGCCCGCCTACTTCATCGACCGGCTGACGCGCGAAGGCGACGTTGTCTACGACCCGTTCAGCGGACGCGGCACCACGGCGATCGAGGCAGCCCTGCACGGGCGCAACGTCATCGTCAACGACGTCAATCCGCTTTCGGTCATCCTGACCTATCCCCGACTCGAACTGCCCAACGTCACCGAGATCGACGCGCGCCTGCGCTCGCTGCGGTTCGCGGCGCGACCGCGCGGCGACATCGACCTGTCGATGTTCTTCCATCCCGACACCGAGTACGAGCTCCTCGGCCTGCGCGAATACCTCTACCGGCGCATGAACAGCGGCAAGGAAGACAGCATCGACCGCTGGATACGCATGGTGGCGACCAACCGCCTGACTGGCCACTCGCCCGGCTTCTTCTCGGTCTACACCCTGCCGCCCAATCAGGCGGTCTCGCAGGAAGACCAGATGCGCATCAACGCGCGCCTGAAGCAGGAGCCAGAGTACCGCGACATCCGCGCCCTGATCCTCAAGAAATCCATGCAACTGCAGGGCCGGCTCGGCGCCGCCGAGCGCTGGCGGCTGCGCAAGGCCGCGACCGAGGCATTGCTTCTGTCCAAGGACGCCCGCGCAACGAGCGACATCCCGGCCAACAGCGTCCAGCTGACGGTCACTTCGCCGCCGTTCCTCGACGTCGTGCAGTACACGCGCGACAACTGGCTGCGCTGCTGGTTCAACGGCTTCGACGCCGACAAGATCGGCAAGCACATCACCATGAGCAAGACGGTGGAGGAATGGGAAGCAGAGATGTCAGCCGTGTTCACCGAACTCCACCGCATCACCAGGCCCGGCGGCTGGATTGCGTTCGAGGTCGGCGAGGTGCGTCGCGGTACCGTCAAGCTCGACGAGGTCGTCGCGCCGGTCGGCATCCAGGCCGGCTTCGAATGCTCGGCGGTGCTGATCAACGCGCAGCGCTTCACCAAGACCGCCAACATCTGGGGCGTCAAGAACAACAACCTCGGCACCAACTCAAACCGCATCGTACTGTTCCGCAAAGCGTGACCTTCATCACGGATTGCGCGCCGCGCACGCCCGGCCCGTGACGCAAGTCGCAGCGCGGGCGCACCCGCCCGCGTAGCATCGTTTTCTCCGGGACATGGAGAAAACACCGATGAAGATCTCGAGCATTCCCTACCAGAAAAGCGAGAGCCGCAGCTTCGCGGGCGGCCAGAGCATATTCAGCCAGGGCGAGCCGGGCGACACGATGTACGTCGTGATCGAGGGCGAAGTGGACCTGCTGGTGAACGGCCAGATGGTGGAAAAACTGGTGGCGGGCGGCGTGCTGGGCGAAATGGCCCTGCTCGAAACCGCGCCGCGCAGCGCGAGCGCCGTCGCGCGCACCGCCTGCAAGCTGGTGCCGGTCAACCAGCAGCGCTTCTCGCTGCTGGTGCAGCACAAACCCGATTTCGCGCTGGAAATCATGCGCGTCATGGCCGGGCGGCTGCGCCAAATGGACGCGCGGCTGGGAACGGCGACTACACCGGCCTGAGCGCCCGCTTCCCGCCCGCCGGCTCCGCCGCTTCGTTCGCCGGCACGGCGAGGTAATCCCGGCCGAGGGACGCGACGCCGGGACAGCCGATCAGCGCGAGCAGGCGATCGAGTTCGTCGCGGTAGATCTCGATCGCGCGCGCGGCGCCGGCCTGCCCCGCCACCGCGACCCCGTACAGCGTCGCACGACCGATCAGCACCGCCTTCGCCCCCAGCGCCAGCGCTTTCGCGACGTCGGCGCCGCGGCGGAAACCGCTGTCCACCAGCACTTCGAGGCGCCTGCCCGCGGCCTCGACCACCTCCGGCAGCACTTCAATCGGCGCGCGCGTGCTGTCCACGGCGCGACCGCCGTGGTTGGACACGATGACGCCGTCCGCGCCGCACTCGGCCACCATCAACGCATCCTGCGGCCGCAGGATGCCCTTCACCACCAGCGCGTGCGGCCACAGCTTGCGCAGCGCCCGCAGATCGTCCCAGGTCAGCGAATCGGTCACCGCCATCGAGCGCCCCATCGGCAGCGCCGTGATGCGCGACTGCATCCCTGCCGGGTAGTTCTCGTAGCGCGGCATGCCCGTGGTGGCCAGGTAGCGCAGGAGCACGCCGGCGAGCCAGCGCGGATGCAGCAGCACGTCGGTCACGTTGCGCCGCGTGAAGCTGAACGGCACGGTCATGCCGTTTCTCATGTTGTATTCGCGTCCCGGCGGCACCGGCGTGTCCACGGTAACGAGCAGGGCCCGGTAACCCGCCGCCTTCGCGCGCTCGACCAGCTGGTGCGACAACGAGCGATCGGGCCACATGTAGATCTGGAACCAGAGCGTGCCGCCCGCCTCGGCGGCGACGCGCTCGAGCGAGGTCATCGAGCCGGTCGCCAGCGTGAACGGGATGCCCGCCTCGCGCGCGGCCTTCGCCAGCGCGACCTCGCCCTCGTGCCAGGCCAGCCCGGCCGATCCGGTCGGCGCGATGGCGACCGGCATGCGGTGGCGCTCGCCGAACAGCGTGATCTCCTGGCTGCGGCCGGACGTATCCACCAGCGCGTGGGGAGCGAGCTTGATGCGCTCGAACGCCGCCCGGTTCTCGACGACCGCAACCTCGTCGCCGTTGCCGCGATCGAAGAACTCGAACACGCCCCGCGGCAGGCGCCGGCGCGCCAGCTCGCGCAGGTCGGCGATGTCGTAGGCACCGAGCGTTTTGTCCATGATTTTCAGCGGGAAATCGGCGACCGCCAGTATAGCCCAGCGCTCCCGCACGGCAGCCGCTTGACACAATGCGGAACCTACGCGGAACCTACGCGGAACCCCCGTCGCAATTGGTTGACTTGCTCAACTAACCGGGCATAAAGTCCCCGCAACCACGAGGAGGAGCGCGGACGGCGATCGCCGGCGCGCTTCGACAACCCGCTTCACAACCGACCGCCGCCATGACCCGCAGCGCACAGGCCGTCAGCCGTCCACCCGCGCCACGCGCGGCGCCCGCGGTCGGCCGCGCCCCTGCCCGCTCCCCCGCACATTTTGCCGCTCGTGCTCCCGCTCATTCTCCCGCTCATGCTCCCGCTCATGCTCCCGACCTGTCGCAGCTCTTCACGTACAACCTGAGCCTGCTCGCCAACATGCTCTCCCGCGGCGCGGCGGCGCGCTATTCGCGGGAATTCGGCGTGACGCTGATGGAATGGCGCGTGATCGGCAGCCTGGCGCTCGACGCGCCGCTGTCGCTGCAGCAGATCTCGCACCGCTTCGATCTCGACAAAGGACAGTCGAGCCGCACCGTGGCCGGCCTGCTCGGACGCGGCCTGGTCCACCGCGGCGTCAATGGCGACGACCGCCGCAGCCTCTCGCTGAAGCTCACGCCGGCGGGCTGGCGTCTCTACCGCCGCATCGTGCAAAGCGCCCGCGCGCGCAGCGAGCGGCTGCTCGGCTGCCTCGACGCCGGGGAGCGCAAGGCGTTCCTGGAGGCTTTCGGCAAGCTCGCGAGCGAAGCCCGCGTGATCTACGCCGAGGAGCGGTCGCGCCCCAACGGCCCGGGCAACGGACGCGCGTATTCGGGCCTGCGCAAGCCGCACGCGT
>CAZOQY010000065.1:6495-12645 GCA_964581835.1 uncultured Streptomycetaceae bacterium
GCTCGCGCGCGCGGCGAAGCGTTTCCCGGCGCAGGAAGCGCTGGTGATCGACGGGCGGCGGCTCACCTACGCCGCGCTGTGGACATCGGCCCAGCGGGTCGCGACGGCGCTGCGCGCGCTGGGCGTGAAGCGCGGCGACCACGTGGCCGTGTGCATGGGCAATTCGATCGAGTGGGTACAGTGTTTCTACGGCGCGGCGACGATCGGCGCGGTCACGGTGCCGGTCAACACGCGCTTCAAGGCCGACGAACTGAAGTACTGCCTCGAACAATCGGACGCCCGCCTGCTGTTCGTCGCCGACCGTTTCCTCAAGGTGGATTTCATCGAGATGCTGCGCGGCATCTGCCCGGGCGTGGACCGCCGGCTGCCGCACAGGAGCCTGCCCCTGCTCGAGCACGTGGTCGTGGTCGGGGAAAACGTGCCGAAAGCGGCGATCGGCTGGGAGACGTTCCTCACCCTGGGAGGGGAAACCGCCGGCGGCAAGACTGCCGCCGTCGCGGCGCCGGTCAAGCCCGACGACGTGCTGCTGATCCAGTACACCTCCGGCACCACCTCCTACCCCAAGGGCGTGATGCTGACCCACGACAACATGCTGCGCAACGCCGCCTGCGTCGTCGAGCGCTTCGACCTCAAGGCCGGCGACCGCTATTACAGCGCGCGCGTGTTCTACCACGTCGCCGGCACCACGCTGTCGCTCCTTGCCGCGCTGGTGACCGGCGCCTGCCTGCTGTCCACGCCTCATTTCGAGCCCGGCGAAGCGCTGCGCACGATGGGCGCGGAAGGCTGCACCCACACCTCGGGCAACGACACGATCTTCCTGATGCTGCTGAACCACCCCGACCTCGGCCGCCAGCCGCTCAGGATCCGCGGCGGCTGGGCCTCCGCCGGCCCGGAGATTTCGCGCCGGGTCATCGCCGAGCTGGGCATGAGGGGCCTGTGCCAGGCCTACGGGCTGTCGGAAACCTCCCCCAACGTGTGCATGTCGCGCCACGACGACGAGGAGGAGAAGCGCGTCAACGGCTGGGCGCACGTCCTCGGCGGTCTCAAGGTGGTCATTGCGGATCCGGCAACCGGGAAAGCGTTGCCGACCGGCAGGACTGGCGAGATTCTCGTGCGCGGCTGGAGCCTGATGAAAGGCTACTACAAGATGCCGGAGCAGACCGCGAAGACGATCGACGCGAAGGGCTGGCTCCACACCGGCGACCTCGGCGTGATGGACGAAGACGGGCGCCTGCGCTTCATCACCCGCATCAAGGACGTGTTCCGCGTCGGCGGCGAGAACGTCGCGCCGTCCGAAGTGGAGGAAGTGCTGCACCGCCATCCCGCCATCAAGCAGGCGCAGGTCATCGGCGTGCCCGACCCGCGGCTGGTCGAAGTCCCCGCCGCCTACCTGATACTCAAGCCCGGCGCAGTCGCCACGCCCGAGGAAATCATGGCGTGGAGCCGCGACCGCATGGCCGGTTTCCGCGTGCCGCGCTACGTGAAGATCGTCGACTCGTTCGACGCGATCGGCATGACCGGCAGCGCGAAGGTGCAGAAGAACAAGCTGCGCGCGCAGGCGCTGGTCGATTTCGGGCTTCAGGGCAAGGCCGCATAGAACAAGGAGTCATTGCATTGGAAGCGTTTCTCGACCGTCCCAACGGCTGCCGCCTGTTCTACCGGGTCGACGATTACACCGACCCCTGGCGCAAGGCGGAGACCGTGCTGTTCATCCACGGCCTCGCCGAGTCCGGGGAAGCGTGGCGCGGCTGGGTGCCGCACTTCGCGCGGCGTTACCGCGTCGCGCGCATCGACCTGCGCGGCTTCGGCCGCTCGACGCCGATGCCCGCCGATCACAAGTGGACGATGGACGAGCTGCTCGACGATGTCGAAGCGCTCATGCGCCATCTCGGCTGCGAGCAGGTGCATCTCGCCGGCGCCAAGAGCGGCGGATCGATGGCGCTGAAGATGGCCGCCGACCGCCCGCAGCGGGTCAAGACGCTGATCGGCGTCACGCCGCCGCTGGTCGGCGCCGCCGACGTCGCCTCGTGGCTCGAACGCATCGAAGGCCGCGGCGTGCTCGACTGGGCGCGCCACACCATGCAGGGTCGGCTCGGCACCAGGGTATCGAAGGAAGAGGTCGAATGGTGGGTCGCGAACCTTCAGGGCAAGACGCCGCTCACCACGCTGCAGGGCTACCTGCGCTGGGTGCCGGGACTCGACATCCGCGCCGACGTCGAGCGCATCGCCTGCCCCACCTTCATCATCACCACGACCGGCAGCGGCCTGCGCTCGGTGGACGGCGTGAAGGAATGGGTGGCGCGGGTAAAAAAAGCGCGGCTGCTGGTACTGGAAGGCGACGCCTGGCATGCCGCCGGCGCCTACCCGGACCGCTGCGCGCAGGCGGCGATGGAATTTCTTTCGGAGCAGAAATGAACACCGTCCCCGTTCTTGCCGTACTGGCCGCCGCCGTCCTCGCGCCGCCAGCGCTCGCGCAGGCACCCTACCCCTCTAAGGCAGTACGCATCGTCGTCGGCTACCCGCCCGGCGGCCCGACCGACGTCATCGCGCGCGTCGTCGCGCAGAAGCTGAACGAGGCCTGGGGCCAGCAGGTCATCGTGGACAATCGCCCGGGCGCAAGCGGCCTGATCGGCGCGGAGCAGACGGTCCGGGCCGCACCGGACGGCTACACCCTGCTGATGGTGCCGGTGACGTACGCGGTGGTGCCCAGCCTGCTGGCGAAAATGCCGTTCGACGCGGCGAAGGACCTGGCGCCGGTCGCGCAGGTTGCGTCAGCGCCGTTCATCCTCGTCGTGCACCCGACGCTGCCGGTCAGAACGGTGAAAGACCTGATCGCGCTCGCCAGGGCGCGGCCCGGCCAGCTGAACTACGCCTCCGCCAACCCCGGCGGCATGCCGCACCTCGCCGGCGAATTGTTCAACGGCATGGCCGGCGTGAAGATGGTCCACATTCCCTACAAGGGCGCGGCGCCCGCGACGACCGACCTCGTCGGCGGCCACGTGCTGCTGATGTTCAACAACATGCTGTCGGCGATGCCGCACGTGAAGAGCGGGCGACTGCGCGCGGTGGCGGTGACCAGCCTCAAGCGCTCCGCCGCGATCCCGGAACTGCCGGCGATCGCGGAAACCCTCCCCGGCTACGAGGCGAACGGCTGGTACGGGGCATTCGCGCCGGCGGCGACGCCGCGAGAACTGGTGGCGAAAATCAACGGCGACATGAACCGGGCGATGCGGCTGCCCGACGTCGCGCAGCGCCTCGCCGGAGACGGCGTCGAGCCGGTCGGCACGACGCCCGAGCAGTTCGGCGCCTACCTGTGGCAGGAAATGGCCAAGTGGGGCAAGGTCGCCCGGGCCTCCGGCGCAAAATTCGACTGAGCGGGCGACGAACGACATGAAACTGGCGGAAGAACTGGCCGCGCGCATCGTGGCGCTGCGCTACGAGGACCTCCCGCCGGAGGCCGTCGAGGGCTCGCGCGTCGCGTTCATGGACACGATCGGCGTCATGCTCGCGGGAGCGGAAGAAGACCCGACGCGCATCGCCCGCGGCGTGATTGCCGGCGCATCGAGCGGGCCCTGTCACGTCGTCGGCGCCGCGCGGGGCGCCGGGTGCCTCGACGCTGCCCTGGTCAATGGCACCGCGGCGCATGCCCTCGATTTCGACAACGGCAGCAACAGCATGGGCGGGCATGCCTCGGCAACGATGGTGCCCGCGCTGCTCGCCGCGGCCGAAGCGTTCGGGGGCCGCGGCCGCGACCTGCTGCTTGCCCATACCGCGGGCTTCGAAACCGGCACGCGCATCGGCCACGGCGTCAATTTCCACCATTACGAGAAGGGCTGGCACCCGACCTCGACCCTCGGCACGTTCGCCGTCGTCGGGGCCTGCGCGAGCCTGCTCAAGCTGACGCGGGACGAGACCGCGATCGCGCTGGCGATAGGCGCGTCGCTCGCCTCCGGCATCAAGGCGAACTTCGGCACCATGACCAAGCCCTTGCACGTCGGCCACTGCGCCCGCAACGGCCTGTTCGCCGCGCTGCTCGCGCGCGAGGGTTACACCGCCAACCGGGCCGCGTTCGAGCACCCGCAGGGTTTTTTCGACGTGTTCAACGGGCCGGGAACGTACCACCCGGAGCGCATCCTGGAGAACTGGGGAAAACCGCTCGAGATCGTGCGGCCCGGCGCCGGCTACAAGGAATATCCCTGCTGCGCCGCGACGCACGCGGCGCTCGACGCCACGTTTCATCTGCTGCGCAAGCACGGCCCGATCGCGGCGGATCGAATCGCGCGAGTGGAAACCTGGACGCCGGCGCGGCGGCTGGCCCACACCAACCGCCCGGAGCCCCGGAGCAACCTCGACGCGAAGTTCAGCGTGCAATACTGCGTGTCCCGGGCCCTGCTCGACGGCAGGATCGTCATCGAGCAATTCGAGGGCGACGCCTGGCGGGACGGGAAGACCCGCGACCTGATGCAGCGGGTGCATTCCGAAATCCATCGCCCGGGGCAGTTCGCGCCGGACAATCATTTCGGCGCGGAAATCCGGATCACCCTCTCCGATGGCGACAGCTTTTCGGACCGGGTCGACATCCAGCGCGGGCGAACGTCCGACAACCCGGTTCCACCCGAACTCTTGCGCGCCAAATTCGAAAACTGCGCCGCGCGGGTCCTGCCCCGCGCGCAGGTCGCCCGTCTCGCCGGTGCGATCGACACGCTCGATCGCGCGGAATCCGTCGGGGAACTATCCGCGCTGCTGTCCCCCGCGCGCGCAAGCGCCCGCGCATGAGCACGGGACAGGACATCACCGTCATCGGCGCCGGCCTGATCGGCATCGCCTGCGCGGCCTGGCTGCAGCGCGACGGGCACCGCGTCACGGTCGTCGCCCGCGGCAATCCCGGAGAAGACTGCTCGTTCGGCAACTCGGGCCTGTTGAGCCCGGGCTCCGTCGTGCCGCCCGCCGTGCCCGGCGCGTGGCGCAACATCCCCCGCTGGCTGCTGGATCCCGACGGGCCGCTGGTGGTCCGCCCCGGCTACGCGCCGCGGCTGCTGCCGTGGCTCGCCCGCTGGCTGAAATCGTGCGCGGAACCGCGGGCGCGGGAAATCTCCCGCGCATTGACCGCGCTGCACGCGCCCGTGTTCGACAACTACGCGCCGCTGCTGGCGGACGCCGGCGCGACCGGCCTGATCGCCCGCACCGGCCAGCTCTACGTCTCGGAGCTGGACGACGGCGCGGCCGGCACGCCGTTCCAGCGGGCATTGCGCGAGCAGGCCGGCGTGCGCACCGAGAGATTGTCCGGCGACGCCGCGCGCGAGCTGGAGCCGGCGCTGGGCAAGGCGATCCGCAGCGCGCTCTACTTTCCCGACAACGGCCACTCGGTGAACTCGTTCAAGCTCGTGCAAGCGCTGGCCGCGCACTTCCAGAAAGCGGGCGGCAGGCTGCTGAAGCGCGCGGTCACCGGTTTCGACATCAGCGCCGACGGCCCCCGCGGACTGCTGACCGACGGCGGCCCGCTGCCAGTGAAGACGCTGGTCATCGCGGCGGGCGCCTGGTCCCATCGCCTGACCGTGCAGCTCGGCACGCCCCTGCCGCTGGAGGCCGAGCGCGGCTACCACCTCATGCTGCCCGATCCCGGGATCCAGTTGCGGGTACCGCTCGTCAACCGCGATCATAATTTCACCATGACGACGATGGACAACGGCCTGAGGCTGGCCGGTACCGCCGAATTCGCCGGCGTGGACGCGCCGCCGGATTACCGCCGCGCCCGCATGCTGCTCGCGCGCGGTCAGCGCACGCTGCCCGGGCTGCGGGGGGACCGCGCAGCCGAATGGATGGGCTGCCGCCCCTCCCTGCCGGACGGATTGCCGGTCATCGACCGTTCCCCGCGCTTTCCCAACGTCTATTTCGCGTGCGGACACGCCCACTTCGGGCTGACCGAGGCGCCAACCACGGGTAAGCTGATCGCCGAACTGATCAGCGGCCGCCGCCCTTCCCTCGACCTCACTCCCTACAAGGCCACGCGCTTCTTATGATCACACGCCCAGTCCTCGCCGTCTGCCTGCTCACCGCCTCCACCGCCGCGGCGCAGACCTTTCCGTCCCGCCCGGTGCGCATGATCGTGCCGCTCGCGCCGGGCGGCCCCGTCGACACCGTCGCCCGCAT
>CAZOQY010000066.1:0-12569 GCA_964581835.1 uncultured Streptomycetaceae bacterium
GGTGATCCTGAACCTGCCGCTGGTGGGCCTGTGGGTCACGCTGCTGAAGGTGCCCTACCGCCTGCTGTTCCCGGCGATCATGGCGTTCTCCTGCATCGGCATCTACAGCGTCAACAACAGCTCGTTCGAGGTCTACCTCGCGGCAATCTTCGGCATCGTCGGGCTGGTCTGGATGAAGCTCGAGATGCCGCCGGCGCCGATGCTGCTCGGTTTCGTGCTGGGACCGCTGATGGAGGAGAACCTGCGACGGGCGCTGCTGATTTCCCGCGGCGACCCCACCGTGTTCTTCACGCGGCCGATCAGCCTGGGCTTCATGATCGCCACCGCGCTCATCATCGTCATCATGGTGCTGCCGGCGGTGAAGGCGAGACGGGCCGCGATCACGGATACGAACCAGACCTGACGGCGCTCTTCCGGCCGCGCAAAAACGGCGCCCGCGGGCGCCGTTTTTCTTGGGTGCAGCGTGACACGCCCCATCGTGTCACAGCTCACCGCGTCACGCTTTTCCTAGATATCATCGGGCGCGGGCGAACCCGCCGCGGCGCGCGCGAGACGGTCGTTGATCGCCGCCCATTCCGGCGCCTGCGGCGGTCGTTCGACGATGATGACGTCGCAGCCCGCCTCGTCGAGTCGGCGCAGGTTCGCGTAGAGCGCGTGGGCGTAACCCGCCGCATCGCGCGGAGCGGCGAGCCATTCCAGCCCGGGCGTCAACGGCCGCTCGACGGAGAACGCGAGCACGGCGGCGCGCTTGCCCTGGCGCGCGAGGCTCGCGGCCAGTTCGAGCGCGAGGTCGCCTTCCATCAGCGCGAGCGGCGTGCCCGGCGCGTAGTGGGCGGCGAGCGTGCCCGGGGCGCGCGGCGCGTCAACTGAAGCCGCAGCCAGCGGCGCGGCCAGCACCCGCTCGATCTCCGCGGCGGTGATCCAGCCGGGGCGCAGCAACGCGGCGCGCCCGCCCGACAGGTCGACGATGGCGGACTCGATGCCAACATCGGCATCGCCGCCATCGAGCACGCAGGTCACCGCGGCCCCGAACTCGCTGCGCACGTGACCGGCCGTGGTAGCGGAAACGCGCCCGTGGCGGTTGGCCGACGGCGCGGCGATGCCGCCGCCGAAAGCCCGGAGCAGCCGCTGCGCCACCGGGTGCGAGGGCACGCGCAACGCCACCGTGTCCTGCCCGCCGGTCACGGCATCGCTCACGCCGCGCGCGCGCTGGAGAATGAGCGTCAGCGGACCGGGCCAGAATTTCCGGGCGAGCGCCCGCGCGGCTTCCGGCATCTCGCGCGCCCAGTTCGCGACCTGCACCGCGTCGGCGACGTGCACGATCACGGGGTGGTTCGACGGCCGGCCCTTGACCTCGAAGATCCCGGCGACCGCCTTCGGATTCGCGGCATCGGCGCCGAGGCCGTAGACGGTCTCGGTAGGAAAAGCGACGAGCCCGCCGGACCGTAACACGCCTACCGCATGGTCGATGTCCCGATCAGTAACCATAAAGACAGCGTGATTCGTGAATGGTGATTCGTGATTCGACCCCGTTGCCGCCCTGAACTCCCGGCGACCGCCGGAGAGTACCGCGACCAGGTCGAATCACGAATCACGGTTTCAGTGCGTGAGCAGCCGCAGCACTTCCTGGTACTTGTCGGAAGTTTTCTTCAGCACCTCGGCCGGCAGCTTCGGCGCGGGATGCTTCTTGTTCCACGGCTGGGTTTCCAGCCAGTTGCGCACGATCTGCTTGTCGTAAGAGGGCGGGCTGGAGCCCGGGCGATATTCGGCGGCAGGCCAGAATCGTGACGAATCCGGTGTCAATATCTCATCGATGAGCACCAGCCCGCCCTTATCATCGGTCCCGAACTCAAATTTGGTGTCGGCGATGATGACGCCGCGGGTCTTCGCGTACCCGGCCGCCTCGCTGTAGAGACGGATGGACGCGGTGCGGACCTTCTCCGCCATGTCCCGGCCGACGACCTTTGCCGCCTCGTCGAAAGAGATGTTCTCGTCGTGCTGCCCGGCCGGCGCCTTGGTCGCCGGGGTGAAGATCGTTTCCGGCAGTTGCTGCGCCTCCTTGAGCCCGACGGGGAGCGGGATGCCGCACACCTTCCCGGTCGCCTGGTAGTCCTTCCAGCCCGAGCCGATGAGGTAGCCGCGCACCACCGCCTCGACCATCAGCGGCTTGAACTTCCTCACCACCATCGCGCGGCCCGCGACCTGCGCACGCTCCTCCGCCGACACCACCGATTCCGGTGCGATGCCGGTCAGGTGATTGGGGATCAGGTGGCCGAGCTTCCTGAACCACCACAACGACATCTCGGTCAGCACCCGTCCCTTCCCCGGGATGGGCTCGCCCATGATGACGTCGAAAGCCGACAGGCGGTCGGTCTGGACCACCAGCAGCTTGTCGTCGCCGACCGCGTAGAGATCCCGCACCTTGCCACGGTGCAGGAACGGCAGGCTCTTCAGCGAGGACTGGAACAGCGGGACGTCGGGCACGGTCAAGGCGGTCCTTTCAGTTGTAGTCGTTCGCCCAGTCGGGCAGCAGCGCGGCGCGCATCGCGAGCGCGCGATCGAGCGCGACGCCGGCGCTCTCGCCGAGCACGGTGTAATGACCCATCTTGCGGCCGGGTCGGGGCTCGTGCTTGCCGTAGAGATGCAACTTCGCCTCGGGCAGGCGCAGCACCTCGTTCCAGTCGGGCTGGCCGCGCGCCCACGCCTCGCCCAGGAGATTGACCATGGCCACCGGGGAAAGCAGCCGGGGCTCTCCGAGCGGCAAGCCGCAGAGCGCGCGCACCTGCTGCTCGAACTGCGACGTCACGCAGGCGTCGATGGTGTAGTGCCCGCTGTTGTGCGGCCGCGGCGCGATCTCGTTCGCGAGCACCTTTTCTTCGTCGGTCACGAAAAATTCAACGGCCAGGACGCCGCAGTAATCCAGCCGCCGCGCCACGTCGAGCGCCATGCGCTCCGCCTCAAGCGCGATCGCCGGCCCGACCCGCGCCGGCACCACGGTCACGTCGAGGATGCCGTTGCGATGGCGGTTCTCGGCGACGGGAAAACAGCGGGCCGCGCCATCGGCGCCGCGCGCGACCACGACCGATACCTCGCAACGGAGCGCGAGCCGCTTTTCCAGCACGCAGGGCTCGGCGCCCAGCGCGCGCCAGGTCTCGCGAGCTTGCGCCGGCGTGGCCACGCCGGCCTGTCCCTTGCCGTCATAGCCGAAGCGCGCGCGCTTGAGGATGCCGGGAAAGAATGCCGGATCGACCCCGGCAAGATCCGCTTCTTTCCCGATCGCGGCGAACGGCGCGGTGCCGATGCCGGCATCCGCGAAAAAGCGCTTCTCGCGGATGCGATCCTGCGCCACCGCCACGCTGTCGCCGGCGGGCCGCACGGCGCAATGCGCCGAGAGCCAGCGCAGGCTGTCCGCCGGCACGTTCTCGAACTCGGTGGTCACCGCCGCGCAGGTATCGGCGAGCTGCTGCAGCGCCTCGCGGTCCTGGTACGCGGCTTTCAGGTGCACGTCGGCCACGGCGCCCGCCGGACTGAGTGGATCGGGATCGAGCACCGTGACGCGATAGCCCATGCCGTGGGCGGCGAGCGTGAACATGCGGCCGAGCTGACCGCCGCCCAGCATGCCCAGCATCGCGTCGGGATAGATCATCGCTTCGGCGGAGGCAGCCGCATGGCGCGCACCACGCGGACGAGGCCGCGACGATAGGCCGCAAGCCGCCGGGCGAGCGCCGCGTTCTCGCGCGCCAGCATCGCGCAAGCGAACAGGCCGGCGTTGGCCGCGCCCGCCTCGCCTACGGCAAAGGTCGCCACCGGCACGCCCTTGGGCATCTGCACGATGGAGAGCAGCGAGTCCAGGCCGCGCAGGTTGCGCGTCGTCACGGGAACCCCGAGCACCGGCACGATCGTCTTCGCGGCCAGCATGCCCGGCAGATGGGCCGAGCCGCCGGCGCCGGCGATGATGCATTTCAGGCCGCGGCGTTCGGCTGACTCCGCGTACTCGTACAACCGGTCGGGCGTGCGGTGCGCGGAAACCACCCGCGCTTCGTGCGGGATGCGGAAAGCCTGCAACTGCTCGACGGCGTGCCGCATCACGGACCAGTCGCTCTGGCTGCCCATGACGACGCCGACCAATGGCTTGCCCAACGGCGGTCTCCCTCGTCTCGTATGGAAGTGCGCTATTTTATCGCACCGTCGCCGCTTCCGGTTGAGCGCCCGCCGTCCCGCTGATAACATTCCACGCGAAAAAGAGCAGCCCGTACGCCCCCCTCCGGTCGCCCGCATCATCCACGGGCAACCCGCGACGAACCAAGGAGACTTGCCAGTGAAAGGAAAGAAGAAAGAGCCGGCGGAAGTGTCGCCGCTGATGCGGGAATTCGCGGGTTACATCGCCGGCGCGCTGAAACGGCCGCTGCCGGAGGAAGTGCTGGAGAAAACCCGGCACCACGTCCTCGACACCTTCGCCGCCATGGTGTCGGGGTCGCGGCTGCTGCCCGGCAGGAAAGCCATCGCCTACGTGAAAACGCTGGGCGGCGCGAAGGAATCCACCGTGATCGGCTCGCGCGTGGTCACCACCGCCCAGCACGCCGCGCTCGCCAACGGCATGCTCGGCCACGCCGACGAGACCGACGACTCGCACGCCCCTTCGCTCACCCACCCCGGCTGCGCGGTCGTGCCGGCCGCGCTGGCGATGGCCGAGCGCGAGAACCGCAACGGCACCGCCTTCCTGCGCGCGGTGGCGCTGGGCTACGACATCGGCAGCCGCATCACCATGGCGCTGGGCTCCTACGACTTTCGCGACGCCGGGCACTCCACGCACAGCTTCGGTCCGATTTTCGGCGCCGCCGCGGCGGCGGGCGCGCTGGCGGATCTCAAGTACGACCAGGTGCGCTGGGCGCTGTCCTACACCGCGCAGCAGTGCTCGGGCATCTCGTGTTGGATGCGCGACGAGGAACACATCGAGAAATCATTCGATTTCGGCGGCATGCCGGCCAGGAACGGCGTCGCCTCCGCCGCGATGGTCGCCTCGGGCTTCACCGGCGTCGAGGACGTGTTCTCCGGCGAGCGCAATTTCTTCGTCGCCTACAACGAGGCGCCCCGCATCGGCCGCGCGCCCGAGACGGAGATACTGACGCGGGGCCTCGGCTCCACCTACGAGATCATGAACACCAACATCAAGCGCTGGTCGGTGGGCTCGCCGATCCAGGCGCCGCTCGACTCCCTGCTCGATCTCATCCGCGCCCACGACATCCAGGCCGACGACGTCGAGCACCTCACGGTGCGCGTCTCGCGCCAGGGCGCCAACACCACCGACGACCGGCCCATGCCCGACATCAACATGCAGCACATGTGCGCGGTCATGCTGATCGACGGCATCGTCACCTTCGTCTCCTCGCACGACGAGAAGCGCATGAAGCACCCGAAGGTGGTGGCGCTGAAGAAGCGCATCGAGCTGATCGGCGACGAGGAACTGACGCGCGCGCTGCCCTCGCGCCAGGGCATCGTCGAACTAGTCCTGAAGGACGGGCGCACGCTGAAGCACCACACGAAAGCGGTGCGCGGCACCTCGCACAACCGCATGACGCGCGCGGAGGTGGAGGAAAAAGCCTATCACCTGATGGCGCCGATCCTCGGGACCGCGCGCGCGCGCAAGCTGTGCGATGCAGCCTGGAGCCTCGACCGCCTGTCCAGCATGCGGAAACTGCGCCCGCTGCTCCGCGCGTAATGGGTTATGGGTGATGCGCAATGGGTAAAATGCCGAACTGGCTGGACCACGCATTACCCTTCACCCATTACCCATTACCGGTCTCATGAATTTCGAGCTCTCCCCCGAGCAGCAGGCCTTCCGCGACTCGGTGCGCGGCTTCGCCGAGAAGCACCTGCGCGACGGCGCGCTCGCCCGCGCCCACAGCCCCGACCACCCGTGGGACGTCGCGCGGCTGATGGCGAAGCAGGGCCTGCTCGGCATCACCATCCCGGAAGCCGACGGCGGCCAGGGCGGCACGCTGATGGATGCGATCATCGCGATCGAGACCGTCGCCCTGTCCTGCCCGAGGAGCGCCGACGTGGTGCAGGCCGGCAATTTCGGGGCGATCCGCGTGCTCGCGGAATACGGCACGGCCGACCAGAAAAAACGCTACCTCTCGCGGCTCCTCTCCGGCGACGGCGTGATCTGCGTCGGCATGACCGAGCCCGAGGCGGGCTCGGCGGTGACCGATCTCAGGACCAGCGCAAAGCCCGACGGCGCCGGCTGGCGCGTGAGCGGCGAGAAGATTTTCACCACGCACGGCCAGTACGCCGACGTGATGGTGGCCTACGTGCGCTTCGGCCCGGGCGTGGGCGGCATCGGCTCGGTGCTGATCGAGCGCGGCGCGGCCGGCGTCAAGCAGGGCAAGCCCTCGCGCTTCATGAACGGCGAGGAATGGGTCACCACCTGGTTCGACAACGTCTACGTGCCGCCCGAGAACGTGCTGCTCGGAGAAGGCGGCTTCAAGAAGCAGATCGCCGGCTTCAACGTCGAGCGCCTCGGCAACACCGCCCGCTCGCTCGCGCTCGGGCGCTATTGCTACGAGACCGCGCGCCAGTGGGCGTTGACGCGCAGGCAGTTCGGGCGCCCGCTCGCCGAATTCCAGGGCGTGCAGTGGAAGTTCGCCGACATGAAGGTCAAGCTCGATGCCGGGCAGCTCTTGCTCTACCGCGCCGCCGTCAACGCCGACCGGGGGCTCCCCTCGGCGGAGGACACCGCGATCGCCAAGGTCTTCTGCAACCAGGCCGGTTTCGACATCTGCTCCGAGGCGATGCAGGTGATGGGCGGCATGGGCTACACCGAGGAGACGCTGGTCGAGTGGTGCTTCCGCAAGTGCCGCGGCTGGATGATCGCCGGCGGCTCGATCGAGATTCTCAGGAACCGCATCGCCGAATCCGTTTTCGAGCGGACGTTTTCACAGCGTCCTCCGAAAACGGATAAAGCGTGAGGCGTAAGGAGTGAGGGGTGAGGAGTAGCAAACCGCGCGTTCGCGCGGGAATGGGGCTCCCCCTCTCCCCTCTCTCTTCACACCTCACTGCGCGGCGAAAACCGACTTCCAGATAGAGCAGCGCCATTCGATGAACGACCAGAAACTTGCCCAAGCCCTGTTTGCGCCGCGCTCGGTGGCGCTGTTCGGCGCCTCCGGCGACGCGACCAAGAACACCTCGCGCCCGCAGCGCTTCCTGCGCAAGCACGGCTACGCCGGCCGCATCCTGCCGATCAACCGCGGCCGCGACGAGATCTTCGGCGAGAAGGCCTACGCCGACCTGCGCGCGGTGACCGAGCCGGTGGATCACGCCTTCATCATGGTGCCGGCGGCGGCGGTGACTGATGCGATCACGCAGTGCTGCGAGAAGAAAGTCCCGGTGGTCACCATTTTCAGCGACGGCTTCGCCGAGACCGGCGCGGCCGGACGCGCGCAGCAGGAGAACCTGTTGAAGCTCGCCCGCGCGCACGGCGTGCGGCTGCTGGGCCCGAACTGCATCGGCCTCCTCGACATGCACTCGCACCTGGTGCTGTCGGTCAACGCCGTGCTGGAGCATGCGCAGATCAAGCCCGGCGCCACCGCCATCGTTTCGCAAAGCGGCAGCATGATGGGCGCGCTGATGTCGCGCGGACTCGGGCGCGGCGCCGGTTTCTCCAAGCTGGTGTCGGTCGGCAACGAATCCGACCTTGCCGTGGGCGAGATCGCCGACATGCTGGTGGACGACGCCGACACGCGTGTGATCCTGCTGTTCATGGAAACCCTGCGCGACGCCGACCGCCTGGCGCGCGCCGCGCGCCGCGCCTATGACGCCGGCAAGCCGGTCATCGTCTTCAAGCTCGGCCGCTCCGACGTCGGCGTCGAGCTTGCCTCCTCGCACACCGGCGCGATGACCGGGTCCGACGACATGGCGGACGCCTTCTTCCGCGCCCACGGCATCCTGCGCGTGGACCACCTCGAGACGCTGTTCGAGCTGCCCGCCCTGATCGCCGGCCGGAAGCCTTCCGCGCGCCACCGCGTCGCGGCCATGACCACCACCGGCGGCGGCGCGGCCACTGTCGTAGACCGGCTGGGCCTGCACGATGTCGAAGTCGTGGCGCCCACCGACGAGGTCGTCGCCAGCCTGGCGGCCAGGAAGATCTCCATCAACCGCGCGCGGCTGACGGATCTCACGCTGGCCGGCGCGAAAAAGGAAGTCTACAGCGCGGTGTTGAACGAGCTGATCGCCTCCGATCACTGCGACCTGGTGCTGGCCGTGGTGGGCAGTTCCGCGCAATACCAGCCCTACATCGCGATCGAGCCGATCGTGGAAGCGCCGCGCAACCACAAGCCGCTGGCGGTGTTCTGCGCGCCGCAGGCCGACGCCTCGCTGACGGCGATGGCCGAGGCCGGCGTCGCAGGCTTCCGCACGCCGGAAGCCTGCGCGGACGCGATTCGCGCCTGGCGCGACTGGAGCGCGCCGCTGCCCGCGCCGGCAGCGGACACGGCGCGCGTCGCCGCCGCGCGCAAGCTCGTCGGCAGCCGGAAGCAGTTGAACGAGCAGGAAGCCTGCCGCGTGTTCGAAGCGCTGGGCGTGCCGGCCGCGGCTTCGGCGGTAATCACGTCGCCGGAGCAGCCGGTGAAGATCGATTTCCCGGTGGTGGCGAAGATCCTGTCCCCCGACATCGCGCACAAGACCGACGCCGGAGGCGTGGTGATCGGCATCACCACGCCTGATGAGCTGAAACGTGCGGCGGCAACGATACTCCAGCGCGTGCGAACGAATCACCCCAATGCAAAGATCGGTGGGGTGCTGGTGCAACGCATGGAAAAAGGACTCGCCGAGGTCATACTCGGCTACAGACGCGACCCCCAGGTCGGGCCGGTGGTGGTGCTGGGCGTGGGCGGCGTGCTGGCCGAGATCTACCGCGATTTCGCGGTGCGGCTCGCGCCGGTGACGGTGGACGAGGCGGCGCACATGATCGAGCAGGTGAAGGGGCTCGCCGTGATCCGCGGCTATCGCGGGCTGCCGCGCGGCGACACCGCGGCGCTGGCGCGGGCGGTTGCCGCCTTCTCCCAGCTCGCGCACCTCGAGCCGCGCGCCGCGGAAGCGGAAATTAACCCGCTGATCGTCAAGGCCGAGGGCAAGGGCGTGGTGGCGGTCGACGGGTTGCTGGTGCTGGCCGATAATTCGTAACTGCGTCGCAGGTGAAGCGTCGCAGATGAGTCGTCTCAGATGAATCGTCGCAGATAAGGCGTGTTGAAAGCGGGTTTTATGGATCGCTTTTTCTGAGACGCCTCACCTGAGACGCCGTATCTGAGACGCAGTACCTGAGACGCCTTTGGAGGAAGACATGCTGCTACAAACCATCGCCGACTATGCGGTCAGGGAACAGACCTCGACGCTGCCGAAGGAGGCGGTGCACCACGCCAAGCGCGCGGTGATCGACTGGTACGCGTCGCTGCTGCCGGGCAGCCGCGTCGCGCCCGCGACGCTGCTCGAGCAGGCGCTCGCCGACGAGCTCGACCACGGCCGCGCCCGCCTCGCCTCCGGCCGCCGCGCGACCATCCGCGCCGCCGCCGTCATCAACGGCGCCGCGTCGCATGCGGTGGAGTTCGACGACATCTGGAGGAACGCCGTCTATCACCCGGCGAGCCCGACGATCTCCGCCGCGCTGGCGGCGGCGCAGTCGCAGGGCGCGAACGGCGAGCAGTTCCTGCGCGGTGTCATCGTCGGCTACGAGGTTTCCACGCGCATCGGCGAGGCCATCATGCCGTCGCACTACAAGTACTGGCACACCACCGGCACGGTCGGCACCCTCGGCGCCGCCGCCGCGGTGGCGACCATCCTGCGCTGCAACCGCGAGCAGTTCATGAACGCGATCGGCAACGCCGGCACGTTCGCCGCCGGCCTGCAGCAGGCGTTCCGCTCGGAAGCGATGGGCAAGCCCCTGCACGGCGGTCACGCCGCGGAAGCCGGGGCGCTGGCGGCGCTTGGCGCGTCGAAAGGCGTGACCGGGGTGCACGACATACTCGAGGGTGAAGTGGGCCTGGGCGCGGCGATGAGCGTCAAGCCCGACTGGACGAAAGCGACGCGCGAACTCGGGCGCGACTATCACATCACGCGCGTCACCTTCAAGAACCACGGCTGCTGCGGCCACACCTTCGCGGCGCTCGACGCGGTGCTGGAGCTGAAGAACCGGCACGGCTTCTCGCACAAGGACGTGCGCCGCGTGCGCATCGCGACCTACCAGGGCGGGCTCGACATCATCGACAACGCCAGCCCCGAGGGTGGCTACCAGGCCAAGTTCAGCATGCAGTACACCGCCGCCCACGCGTTGGTCTACGGCAGCGTGCGCCTCGATGCTTTCGGGCCGGACCGTCTCGGCAACCCCGACGTTCAGGCGCTGATCAGGAAAGTGGAATGCGTGGCCGATCCCGAGATGTCGAAGGCGTTCCCGCGCCAGCGCGCGGCCCGGGTCGAGATCGAACTCGCCGACGGGCGCAAGCTCATGCACTTCCAGGACACGCGCAAGGGCGATCCCGAGCTACCGCTCACCGACGAGGAGCTGAACGACAAGTTCCTCGAGCTCGCCGCGCCGGTGCTGGGCGAGGCCGGCGCGCGTGCGCTGCTCGCGGACCTGTGGCAGCTCGAAACGCTGAAGAACGTCGAGTTCGAGCAGGCGGCGCGACCCGCCGTGCGCGCCGCCGGTTGATCGCATCACATCACTCCTCACTCCTCACGGGCAAAATATGGCCGACAACAAACTCCCCCTTTCCCGCTACACCGTGCTCGATCTGACGCGCGCGCGCTCCGGCCCCACCGCGGTGCGCCAGCTCGCCGACTTCGGCGCGAACGTCATCAAGATCGAGGACCCGAACGAGAAGGACGGCGGCAGCGGCCCGTGGGAGCGCCGCCACGGCTACGACTTCCAGAACCTGCAGAGAAACCGCAGGAGCGTGACGCTGAACCTCAAGTCGCCCGAGGGCCTCGCGATCTTCAGGAAAATGGCCGAGAAAGCCGACGTGATCGTCGAGAACTACCGGCCGGGCGTGAAGCACCGCCTCGGCATCGACTACGAGTCGATCCGCAAATTCAACCCGAAGATTGTCTACGCCAGCATCTCCGGCTTCGGCCAGGAAGGCCCCTACAAGGACCGCCCGGGTCTCGACCAGGTGGTGCAGGGTATGGGCGGGCTCATGTCCATCACCGGCATTCCCGGCCAGGGCCCGGTGCGCGCCGGCATCGCGGTCTCCGACAGCACCGCCGGCCTCTACCTTTCCTTCGGCATCGTGCTGGCACTGCTCGAGCGCGAGCATTCCGGCGAAGGCCAGTGGGTCCACACCTCGCTGCTGCAGGGCCTGATCGCGTTGCTCGATTTCCAGGCCGCGCGCTGGTTGATCGCCAAGGAAGTGCCGCCGCAGGCGGGCAACGACCACCCGACCGCGATGCCGACCGGCGTCTACCAGTCCTCCGACGGCTACTTCTCCATCGCGGGCTCCGGGAAGCTGTTCGTGCGCCTGTGCGACGCGCTGGAGATGCCCGAGATCGCCAGGCACCCCGACTACGAGGGGCACAACAACCGCGCGAAGAACCGTGTTGCGCTCAACGCGGAGATCAACAAGCGCACCGTGAAGAAGACCGCGGCCGAGTGGATCGAGATCCTCAACAAGGCCGGCGTGCCGTGCGGGCCGATCTACACCATCGACAAGATGTTCGCCGACCCGCAGGTGCAGACGCTCGCCATGGGCAAGCCGTTGAAGCACCCGAAGCTCGGCGAGCAGCACGTGGTCGGCCAGGGCGTGAACCTCGCGCGCACCCCCGCGCAGTACCGCCGCTACGCGCCCGACAGCGGCGAGCACACGAAAGAAATCCTGCAGGAATTCGGCTACGACGCGGCGGCGGTGGACGACCTCAAGAAGCGCGGGATCGTCTGATCCCGCCTAGCGGTTCGCGCCCAGCCAATCGAGCACGTCGCCCGCGTTCCGGTCGGGCGGGAACACCGGGTAGAACACCTTCGCGATCGCGGCATCGCGCAAGATCAGCGTCAGACGCCGGATCAGCCTCATCCCGTCCACCTCGAACGTCGGCAGCCGCAGCGCCTGCGCCAACTCCAGGCCGGCGTCGGAGAGCAGCTCGAACGGCAGGTGCAGGCGCTCCACCGCCTCGCGCTGGTAGGCCGTGTCCTGTGTGGAAAGACCGAACACGTGCGCGGCGCCGGCGCGCGCCAGCTCCCCGTAATGATCGCGGAACGCGCACGACTGCGGCGTGCAGCCGCGCGCGCCGGGAATCGCGTTCCAGCCGGTCGGCACCTCCTGGTCGGGGCGCCCGGTGCGCGGGTAGATATAGACCACCGCCGTTCCGGCGAGCCGCGACAGGTCGACGACGCGACCGCGCGTCGACGGCAGGCCGATCGGCGGCAGCGTCATCCCGGCGAGGTGGGCGCACGCGCCGTCGTCCCGCGGCACCGGCAGGTCCGCGGGCAGTTCGTGGAGGTTGTCCGTGCGTGCCACGCTAGCGGACGAGCAGGTTCACGAGAATCTGCTGGTAGATGCGGCTCAACGGCTCGACGTCGGCCACCGCGA
>CAZOQY010000067.1:0-6417 GCA_964581835.1 uncultured Streptomycetaceae bacterium
GCGGCGCCGAGTACGTCGTGGATTTCCTGCCCAAGGTCAAGGTCGAGGTGGTGGTCCCGGACAAGCTCCAGGAAAGCGCGATCGACGCCATCGTCAAAGCGGCCCGCACCGGCAAAATCGGCGACGGCAAGATTTTCATCACCGCCGTCGAGCAGGTCATCCGCATCCGCACCGGTGAAACCGACGAGGCGGCGATCTAGCCCCGGTTTTTTAGCAGCACCACCACGGCGCCGCTGCCTCCTTCGGCGCGCCGTGCCTGGCAGAACGCCAGGATTTCATCGCGCTGCATCAACCAGCCCGCTATCCGGCGTTTGAGCACCGGCTCGCGGTTTTTCGAGCCGAGTCCTTTGCCGTGAATGATGCGGACGCAGCGCCAGCCGCGCTCGCCGCACTGGCGCAGGAAATCGACCGTCAGCTCGCGCGCTTCGTCCGCGGTCAGCCCGTGAAGGTCCAGTTCGCCCTGGATGGCCCAGTGACCGCGGCGAAGCTTCCTGAGGGTTTGCACGCCAATACCGTTGCGCGCGAAGGAGAGTTCTTCTCCGGTTTCTCCATCCGCGTCCCAGGGGATGTGATCGCTGAGGCTGTCCCTCAACGCTTCACGGTCATCGCGCAGGCGCTGCACAGGAACCGGGCGCGGTTGCGGGCGCTCGTGTTCGACCCTGAAAGAACCCGGCAGCGGTGTCACGCCCGATACCGAAGCGCGGAACAGCCTGGCGTCGTCGGGATGCACCGCCGGTTTGCGGATTTTCTTCATCGCAGCGCGACCGGTTGAGCGTGGGGCCCGGCGACCACGCGCTCACGTCAGGCCGCGGCTCTCCAGATACTTCTGGGCGTCGAGGGCCGCCATGCAGCCGCTGCCCGCACTGGTAACGGCCTGGCGATAGACATGATCCTGCACGTCTCCCGCCGCGAACACGCCGGGAACGCTGGTGGCGGTGGCGCCGCCTTCGATGCCGCTTCGGGTGATGATGTAGCCGTTCTTCATCTCGAGTTGCCCGTTGAAGACCTCGGTATTGGGACGGTGCCCGATGGCGATGAAAACCCCTTTCAACGCCTTCTCCGTGATGGCGCCGCTCTTCACGTTCTTCACGCGCATGCCGGTGACGCCGGTGTTGTCCCCGACGACTTCATCCAGCGTGTGGTTCCACAGGATGTCGGCCTTGCCCGAAGAGACTTTTTCCTTCAGCTTGTCGACGAGGATGGCTTCCGCCCTGAACTTGTCCCGGCGGTGGACCACGGTCACGTGTCCGGCGATGCCGGCCAGGTACAAGGCTTCCTCGACCGCGGTATTGCCGCCACCGACCACCGCGACATCCTGGCCCTTGTAGAAGAAGCCATCGCACGTGGCGCAGCCCGAGACGCCGCGCCCCATGAATTTTTCCTCCGAAGGCAGGCCGAGATACATCGCGGACGCACCGGTCGCTATGATCAATGCATCCGCGGTGTACGTCCCCTGGTCGCCGGTCAACGTGAAGGGATTGCTGCCGAGCTGCACGGTGTTGATGTGGTCGAAGATGATCTCGGTGCCGAAGCGCCCGGCATGCTTGAGAAAACGCTCCATCAGTTCCGGACCCTGCACCCCCATGGCGTCGGCAGGCCAGTTGTCCACGTCGGTGGTCGTCATCAACTGCCCGCCTTGCGCGAGTCCGGTGATCAGCGTGGGCTTGAGGTTGGCCCGGGCTGCATAGACTGCTGCGGTGTATCCGGCGGGGCCTGAGCCGAGTATGAGCAGGCGAGAATGCTTGGGAGGGTTGGCCATGCTGCCTTACTTAAATGGGGATTAATTGGAGAAAAAGCAACACTTTAGCAGTGCGCGTGCGGCCGTGTCGAGTTACGACATCGCTTGAGGTGCAGAGGCTTAACTCTTTGCTATAGAATGCAAAGTTAGGTCGGTGCCTGGTGCATTTTTCCCGGCCCGGCACAGGGGAGGTTGATGGGGGTCGAGCAAAAAATGGCCTGGGCCGGGCTCGCTGTCCTGTCGACGGCGCCGGCAACATTCGCCCAGTCAGTTCCTGCTATAGAGTCGTTGGCACTCAAGCCCGCGGTGGTCATTGCCCAGGCCGGCCCCCAGAAGCCCGTGCCTGTGGCCCCGACCGAAATCACCCCGGTTGTACCCATCGTTTCCCCCAAGTTCGAAATCCGCCGCTACCTGCTGGAGGGCAATACGCTGCTGGCCCAGGAAGCGGTCGATCGGGCGTTGGCCCCGTATATCGGCCCGAATAAGGATTTTGGCGACGTGCAGCGCGCGCTCGAGGCGCTGCAGGGCGCGTATCAGGCGGTCGGATACGGCGGGGTGGAGATCAGGCTGCCCGAACAGGAGCTCGAGCGGGGGGAAGTCCGATTCGTCGTCATCGAGGTCAAGGTTGGCAAGGTAACCATCGAGGGCAATCAGCACTTCAGCTCCGCCAATATCCGGCGCAGCGTGCCGACGTTGCGCGAGGGGGCGACTCCGAATTCGCGCGAGATTGCCGAGAGCGTCAGGCTGGCCAACGAGAATCCCTCGAAACAATCCGCGGTGTTGTTGCGAGGCGCCGAACGGGAAGACCTGGTCGACGCGACGATACGCGTCGCCGACATCGATCCCAGGCGCTGGAGCATGAGCCTGGACAACACAGGCAACGAAAATACCGGCCGCGGGCGGCTCGGCATTGCCTATCAGCATGCCAACATCTTCGACCGCGACCATGTTCTGACCGCCCAGTTCATCACGTCCCCGACCAAGATCAAGGAGGTCAACGTTTACGGATTGGGTTACAAAATCCCGCTTTACGCGCGCGGAGACTCCCTGGAATTCGTCGCGGGTTATTCGAACGTGGACTCGGGCACGGTCCAGGATCTGTTCCTGGTCAGCGGGCAAGGTACGATTTTTGGCGCTCGCTACAACCAGGCATTGCCCAAGTGGCGCGAACTCGAGCAAAAGCTGACCTACGGGCTGGATTACCGTGCGTACCAGAACCAGGTCGCGCCGGATGGAACGCCGAACAGCCTGGTGCCCGACGCGACCGTGCATCCATTCAGCCTGACTTACAGCGCCAGCCTGCGCTCGGCCGGCCAGGATTTGAGTTTCTATGCGAATTTCACCCAGAACATACCCGGGGGCAGCGACGGACAGGATGAGGATTTCAAGCAGCTGGGCGCCCGTTTTGGCGTAGGCAGTGCCGGCTACCGGCTGTTCCGGGGCGGCTTCAACTACGTGAAGGCCGTGAAAAACGACTGGCAGTTACGGGCCAGTTTCAGCTCGCAATATACGGACGACGCGCTCATCGCTCCCGAGCAGTTCGGCATAGGCGGCGCCGACAGCGTGCGGGGTTTCAACGAACGGTATGCCGCGAACGACAAGGGCTATCGAACGACCCTGGAAATGTACACGCCCGACGTGGCGAAAGCCGTCGGCTTCGGCGAGGGGCGCCTGCGTTTCCTGGCCTTTTACGATACTGGCGCACTGCGCCGGAATTACACGCAGCCGAACGAGCAGGAGGCGGTCAATCTCGATAGCGGCGGGCTCGGTGTGCGATTGAGCTACCGTAGCAATCTCACCGCTCGTCTGGACCTGGCCCACGTCTTCCACGACGGAAGCGCCTACAGCGAGCCGGACAATCGACGGAATATCAAGAAGCTTCACTTCTCTATGGCGTGGGTTTGGTAGTGCTGGCACGAGCCCTGGGAAATTGTTGTTGACTAAACAACTAGTTGCAGCAGCCGGTCGCGTTTCGCGTGTCAAGGTACGCATGTGGTGCGTTTTTTGCTTGTCAATCAAGGAAGTAACGACGGTAAGCCCGGCTGCCTGTTGCATAAGTCCTGTTTAGGCAGGTGGTTTGGTGTTCGAATGGGTTTGGCCATGCGTTAACCCCTGACCGGAGGGGCTTGGCCACCGTCTCGGGGGAGCGGGGATGAAACGTAACGGCTGCGGACCGAAGGCAGGGTGGAAGCGCAAGCTGTTGGCGCTCGCCGTTGCTTCGTGCTTTGCGGCTGAACTGGCCCACGGTAATCCCACAGCGCCGACGGTAGTGCGCGGCCAGGCGACCTTCGCGACGCAGGGCAACAAGCTCACCGTCACGAACAGCCCCGGGGCGATCATCAACTGGCAAAGCTTCTCGATCCCCAGCCAGAACATCACGCAGTTCATGCAGCAGTCGGCGGCCAGCGCGGTTCTCAATCGCGTCACGGGCGCTACGCCCTCGACGATACTCGGTCAATTGCAGTCGAACGGCCGGGTGTTCCTGATCAACCCCAACGGGATCACCATCGGTACGGGCGCGGTCATCGACGTCGCCGGGTTCGTCGCGTCCAGTCTCAATCTCTCGGACGCTGATTTTGTGGCCGGGCGTCACCGGTTCACCGAGGCGCCGGGTGCTGGTGCAGTGGTGAACCGTGGCGAGATCAGGACCGCGACGGGCGGCATGGTTTATCTCGTCGGCCAGAACATCGAGAACCACGGCGTCATTCGCAGCCCTCAGGGGGAGATCGTGCTCGCGGCCGGCAAGAGCATCGAGCTGGTCGATGCCGGAACGCCGGAGATCCGTGTCCAGATCACCGCGCCGGACAACCAGGCGTTGAACCTGGGTGAACTGTTTGCAGCCGGCGGCCGCATCGGCATGTATGCAGGGCTCGTTCGCCATGGCGGCGCCGCGAATGCCAATACGGCGGTCGTGGGCGAAAACGGCAAGATCGTCTTCAAGGCCGTGAAGGACGTGAAGCTCGATGCCGGCAGCGTCACCACCGCCAGTGGACCAACGGCGGGCTCCATCAAGGTCGAGGCTCAAACCGGCACGGCGGTCATCGCTGGCACGGTCGAGGCCAGCGCGACGACAGGGCGCGGCGGCCGCGTCGAGGTGTCGGGGCAGCAGGGCGTCACCGTCGAGCCGACTGGTCGCATCAGGGCTAATGGCTTCGACGGCGGCGCGATTGCGTTGAGTTCCGGCAGCGGCTCTGTGCAAGTAGCCGGCCAAGTCAGCGCTGACGCCAGCACCGGGCGCGGCGGGCAGGTTGCGATCGCTGCTGCGACCCGGGCGGTTATTGCCGCAGGTTCCGGCATCAGCGCAGGCGGGCCCCAATCCGGTGGCTCGGTGAGCCTTCAGGGCAACCAGGGCGTGACGCTGGAATCGGGCAGCGCGGTCCAGGCAAACGGCGCGAGTGGTGGCGCTGTCATTGTCGATGCCGAGCAGGGCTCTGTCGTGGCCGACGGTGTGATCGAGGCCAGGGGTGGCGATGGCGGTGGCGGTCTGATCCGCCTGGCTGCGCTCTCCGACATAACGCTTGGAGACTCGAGTCTTCTCTCCGTTGCCGGCCGCGCCGGCGGAGAAACACGCATCGAAGCGCGCGAAGGCACAACGCTCGCCAGCGGGACTATCGATGCGTTCGGTCGCGACGGTCCGGGCGGAAAAGTGATGCTCCTTGGGCCGCGCGTGGGCCTCATCCGTAATGCATTCATCAACGCTTCGGGCTTAACCGGTGGCGGCACCGTGCTGGTAGGCGGGGATTTCCAGGGCAAGAATCCCGATATCCGGAATGCCGAGCGCACTTACGTCGGGCTTGATGCCCGTATCGCGGCCGACGCCACGGATGCGGGCGACGGCGGCAAGGTCATCATCTGGTCCGACGACATTACTCGCTATTACGGTTCGATCAGCGCACGTGGAGGCTCCCGGTCGGGCGACGGCGGCTTCGTGGAAGTTTCCGGCAAGCAGTTCCTGGACTTTCGTGGACGGGTCGATCTGACGTCTCCGACAGGCACCGGGGGCACACTGCTGCTGGACCCTCAGGACATCCTCCTCAACACGACGACGCAGACGGCGCCCAACAACAATACGGCGGGCACGCCGGACGTGGCGTTCGCGGACGCGCCGGCGGCAGGCACCACGACGATAGAAATCGCTGATGTTGTCGGGTTCGACGAGTTGCGCCTGCAGGCTACGCAGGACATCACGCTCGACAACGACATGACGATGAACGTCAACAACAGCGTCGTGTTTCAGGCCGGTCGCCATATCAATATCAACGCCAATCTCACCGTAAGCGGCACCGGAACCATTTCTCTGACGGCCGATGCGGCGGGCGGCGTGTGGCAGGACGGCGTTGGCGCGATCACCCGGGGCGCCGCCGGCAATACGATCACGCAGGCCGGCGGCACGCTCGTACTGAATGCCGCGAGCGGCATTACGGCGACAACGAATTCTCCTGGTGTCTCTTTCCTGAATAACACCAGTGGAACGGTAACGATCAACAGCAATCGCGGTGGCGGAGTAACGGTGGGCGGCTCGAATGGAAGCACCGTCACGCTTACGTCGGCTGCGGGAATCGTATTAACCGCAACCACGGCGGGTACGCTTGATGTAACTACTGCATCTGGAGGTGTTACCCAGACGGGCGCGCTGCTGGTGTCGGGGACGACGACGCTGACGGCGGACACGGGCACGG
>CAZOQY010000067.1:6517-12542 GCA_964581835.1 uncultured Streptomycetaceae bacterium
CACGGCGGTGGCGGCCGATCAGCTGACGCTGACGGGCGGGACCTACACGACGCTGAATGCGACGGCGCAGGCGACGGGGATCAACCAGAGCACGGGCGCGCTGCTGGTGTCGGGGACGACGACGCTGACGGCGGACACGGGCACGGGCCAGGCGATTGACCTCTCGACGCAGGCGAACAACTTCGGGACGGTGGCGCTGGCGACGGCGGGCACGGGGACGATCGCGACGGCGAGCGTGACCGATGCGGTGAACGGGATGTCGATCGGCGGGAGCGCGGGGACGCTCACGGCGGTGGCGGCCGATCAGCTGACGCTGACGGGCGGGACCTACACGACGCTGGTACTTGATGCTGGTGGAACTGTGACGCAATCCGCATCATTTACGGCAACAAATCTGGAACTCTTGGGGGCGGGCTCGTATACGCTGACTAGTACAAGCAATGATGTGGATATGCTGGCGGGTAACGTAAGTAATACGGTTCAGTACTCCGATACCAACGGGTTTACGGTAGGTGTGGTTAACACTGCCGGGTTGACCACCACAGGAGTGGTGCTTTCGGCGGGCGGCACGCTCACGCTGGCAGAGAACCTGAGCGGCGGGACAGGCGACGTGAGAATCATCACCACCGCCAACGTGAATCAGACCGGGGGTGTAATAACTGCGAACAACCTGGGCGTGCGGGCGGCCACAGGCATCAATCTGGGCATGCTGAATGACGCGAACACGGTGGCAGTGTCGAACAGCACATCGGGCAACGTCGTCTATACGGACACCGATGGCTTCACGATCGGGACGGTTGGTGCGTTAGGTGCATTTACTCCGGCGGTCAGCGGCATCGACAACTCGACGTCGCCAGGGCGTAATGTAACCCTTAACGCTGGCGGGGCTGTGACGCAGGCGACGGCGGCAGACAATGTTACGGCTGCGGGCCTTGAGCTGCTGGGCGCGGGATCCTACACGCTCACCAACGTGGGCAACGACGTGGCGACGATTGCCGCTTCGGGGCCAAGCGAGGTCAAGTTCACGAACAGCGGGGCACTGATCGTCGGCACGGTGAACGCGACGGCGGGTATGAACGTGGGCGGCGATATCGAACTCACCACGCTCGGTGGCGCGGCCGGAACCCTCACGATCAGCAACGACATCACCACGACCAATAATGGCAACGTGATCATCAACAATGCCGGTCAGTTGTCGGTCAACGCTGACATCAATGCCGACGGCGACGTCATTCAGAACGCCCCGGGGCCGACGATCACGGTTCTCGACGCCGACATCACCACCACGAACGATCTGGTGCAGTTCAATCAGCCGGTCCTGCTCTCCGGCAATCGCTCGATAGATACTTCGACCGCGTCTACCGGCGGGCCCTTTGGCGGCAGAATCCATTTCGTCAGCACGCTTGATGGCGGCGGCAATTCGCTGACGATGGTGACGCCGGGCGTGACGGGCGACGTACTGTTCGACCAGACGGTCAGCAACCTGTCCGCGCTCACCATTACCAACGCGGCGAACGTTACTTCCGCCGTCGGGGCTGGTATTTCCACGAACCCCGGTGGCGCGATCACCGTCACCGCTCAGGGAATCGCCACGTTCAACGCGCCGATTACGTCGGGCGGCGCGGTGACGCTGCGAGCCAACGATCTTATTCTGGCGAGCACGATCAGCGCGGGTACGAACGCGGTGCAGATCACTTCCGCGACGGCGAGCCAGCCGATCAGTCTCGGCTTTGCGGGGGGCGGCACGCTACAGTTGAGCGCGGCTGAACTCGCAGCGGTCAGCACCGGCGGCACGCTTACCGTCGGCGATGCGCTGCATACCGGCTTGATCACGGTTGGCGGTTCCCTCAACCCGTCGAATGCCACGGGCGGCTTCGCGATCGTCAACGGGGGCGGGGCGATTGCTGATACGGGGGCTGGCCTCATAACCGCGTCCAGCCTGAACCTCAGCGCGGCGAATGGCATCGGCACGGCGGCCAATCCGCTTCATATTGCCGGTGGCGGGACTACCACGGTGAACAACACGTCATCAGGCGGTGTATTCCTGCTCTATCCGACGGGTGACATCAACCTGGCCGGCCTGAACCACGGCGGGGCGGGTACGGTTTCTCTGCAGGCGACCGACGGATCGGTCAACATCAACGGCGCTCTCAACGCGGGTGGCGCGGTCGAACTGACAGCCAATGCGACGGGCGGCACGCCGCGCACGCTGAACGTGAATGCCCCCATCGCGGGCAACGGCAAGGTGATATTGCGTGCTGCCGACGATATCGCGATCAATGCCCAGGTCGGTTCGGGCGGCGGCGACATCTACGTGGTGGCCGGGCGGGCGGCCGGCATGAACCTGCCCGGTATCACGATGTCCGACGGCTCTCCGGTGACGCCGGCGGGAGAAACGGCGGCGGATACGGACGGTGGTATCACGATCAACGGCAGGGTCATCGCAGGCGCGGGCAATATCGTCATGAACGCGACCGAGAGCGTCGTCCAGCCCAGCGGCGTGGGCGGCAGCGCCGGCCTCCAGAACACCGGTGCCTTGACCGTGCGCACGTACAACGACACCGCCGGCGTGGGCATCATCGACCTGCGCAACGACAACAACCCGAACGGCAATTCCAACGGCCCGGTCACCCTCGAAACCCGCATGGCGGGCGACGCCAACGCGCCTCTCGGTCCGTCTTCGGGGAGCTACGCCGCGAGCAACATGGATTACCGCAGCTACACGGGGGTGGTGATTTCCACCGTCGGAACCAATGCCGATGTCGTCATCATCGCGGCGACGCAGGACGTGGACATCGTCGCGCTGAACCTCCAGGTCAAGAACCTGACGCTGATCGCGAACGCCGGCGACGTCAACTTCGTCACCCAGGTGACCAACGACCAGATCAACCAGGGCAATCCCGGCGGCTCGCTCACCCTGCTCGCGTCCGGCGACGTCAATGTGCTCAGGATACCCGGGACCAATGGCGTGACGATCGGTCGCGTGCTGCCCAGCCCGACGCTGGACCCCGCGACGGGACTGCCCGTGCCGGCGTCGATAGAGAAATTCGATCATGAGCTCAACCTGGTCGCCCAGGGCAACATCAACGTACAGGGCAGCATCTACGTCACGGGGGATCTGAACCTGCGGGCCAACGCCTCGCCCGGAGAAACCGGCAATCCCCGGCTGGCGCCGACCTATGCCAATAACGGCGGAAGCGTGATCCTGACCGTTCCGAGCACCGATCCGGTCGTGGTCAGCGCCAGGAATATCGTCGTCGGCACCAAGGATGCATCCGGGCGGCCGCTGCCCGTCCAGGACCTGACGCTTGTCGCGGGCAATGCGGCCCCGGGCGCGGGCAACCGGCAGAGCGCCTATGCCGGCCTGGAAGCTTCGGGCACGCTGGAAGTCTACCTGACGGGCGACATGACTCTGGTTGGCGGGACGGCGAATGCCGGCAACCCGGTCGCGGGCACGCAAATCGAGAATTCGGCCGCGGCCACGATCGCCGGCGGCAGCGTGAGGATTCTCGGCGTCAAGGACCAGGACAACCCGGGTCTTGGCATCCCCACGCTCAACTCGAGCAACATCAACTTTACCGGTGGCACGGCAAGCGCGACCAATCAGGGCGTCGCCAGGGCGGATGCCTCGGCTCTCATCCTCTCGCTCCAGACCGCCAACATCAATGTGGGCGGAGACATCACCATCCTCGGCGGCAACGCCACCGCGAGCGGGGCGAACGCGACCGCCATGGCGATCGCCGGCACCGAGATCGGCACATTGATTACCGGCAACGAGCTGTTGAACATTTCCGCGAAGAACATATTCATCACTTCGGGCACCTCGAATCCCGACCCCATCAATGGCGGCAGCGCCGATGGCTTCGCCAGCCTTGCCTCGTCCGGCGCGATACGCATCGCCGTGACGGGGCTGGGGCCGGGACAGGGGCTCGTGCTCGACGGTGCCGGCGGCTCCGGCCTGTTCGATGCCCTGGGCACGAGCCTGATCCGCGTGAGCGGCACGAGTTATCCCATCACGATATCAGGCCAGATCGAGGTGCTGAGCCCCGCAGCCAATGCACCCAGACAAGACGCGCTGGTCATTGCCGGGGCGCCGCTGATCGACGACTCGCTGCTGGCCGCGTTCCTGCGTGCAACGGAAACGGCCCGGGAGGAGACGCTTGCCCAGGATTCCAACCTTCAACAGCGCGATGGCAAGAGCCCGACCGGCGCCTGCCGCTAAGCGCTGACGTGACGCCAGACGCCTGATCTGGCAGACTATGGGCTGGCTTGCACGGCGCCGACCGGCGACGTGACGTAAAACAAGAACCCGGGGTGGGTTGACATGCCGGCACAGTTCGCGCTGAATCCGCAGATTCTCAAAAGCGTACCGCTTTTTTCGCTCTATTCGGACGCGCAGCTCGCCCAGCTGCTGACCTGCGTCCAGCACCGCAGCTATCCCCGCAATTCCTTCATCCTTCGGGCCGGGGAGGAAACCGATGCCCTCTATATCGTGCTGTCCGGCCGGGTGAAAGTCCTGATCCCGGACGAAGAGGGGCACGAGGTCATCCTGTCGATCATGGGGCCGCACGAATTTTTCGGCGAGATGGGCCTGCTCGACGACCAGTCGCGTTCGGCGAGCGTGGAGACGCTGGAGTCGTGCGAGATGCTGCGCCTGTCCAAGGCCGGCTTTACCAACATCCTCAAGGACAATTTCGAACTGGCGATGCTGATCATCCGCAGCCTGGTCAAGCGCCTGCGCGAAGCCGACCGCAAGATCGAAAGCCTCGCGTTGATCGACGTATACGGGCGCGTGGCGCGCCTGCTGATCGACATGGCGAAATTCGTCGACGGCAAATGGGTCGTCGAGCATGCGCCGGCCAAGCAGGAAATCGCGCGCATGATCGGCGCTTCCCGGGAGATGGTCAGCCGCGTGGTGAAAGACCTGCACCACAAGGGGCTGATCCGCGCCGAAAAGCGGCGTATCTACGTTCTCGACAAGCAGTCCATGCAAAAGAGGGCCGCTACTCGCCACGGCGAAAAACGGCGCGCCTGAGCAGCATGAGTGACGGCCTACGTCACCTCCCTGACGCCTGTGATAGCCTCCGACCGGGCGTTTTCCGTAATTAATTGATTCATATTGATAATTTATCGAACATTCCCTGCGAACATGAGCATTTTTTCACTGTTCGGGATGCCGGCTTAGTGGTATAAATTTTGCTGGTAATACAACGAGTTTACGGGTGGACGCTGTCCATTCGCGGGGACTGACCTGAGGGAGTTGACCATGAACATACGCAAACTGATCCTGAGACAAGCCGGATTCGTGCTGTTGTCGCTGTTTAGCGCGATGGCGATGGCTGCGGGCGCCGGCACGGTGACCCACCTGAGCGGAACGCTTTCGGTACAGCGACCCGATGGCAGCGTTCGCATCCTGTCGCAGAAGTCCGAGGTGAATCCCGGCGACGTGCTGACGACGCAGCGAGACAGCTACGCGCAGATCAATTTCACCGACGGCAGCTCGCTCACGATGCGCCCCAACACCCAGATCAAGGTCGAGCAATACAACTTCGTGCAGGACCGTCCCCAGGAGGACAACTCCTTCCTGCGGCTGGTGAAGGGCGGCTTGCGAACGGTGACGGGCCTCGTCGGCAAGCGCGGCAACCAGGATGCCTACAAGATCGGCACCAACACGGCGACGATCGGCATACGCGGTTCTTCGGGCGATACCATCGAGAATTCCGGCGGTAACTGCGAAGGCGTGACCCCGGGCTGCGAGAAGTTGCCGGCCGGCGTCTACCACACGACCTATACCGGCAGCTACATCATGCAGAACGAGGGCGGCGCGCAGATCATCGGCGAAGGGCAGTTCGGCTTCGCCCGCGATCCGAAGACACCGCCGGTCATCCTGCCGGGCGACCCGGGCCTTAACGTGAGCCAGCTGCCCTTCACTCTTGGCGTGAGCGGCGGCCGTCTCCAGGGGCCTGGCCAGGAGTGCGTGGTGCGGTAAGCGTGAAACCACGCTTCGCATGACAAACCCCGCCCC
>CAZOQY010000068.1:0-2583 GCA_964581835.1 uncultured Streptomycetaceae bacterium
CCGGCAACGGCATCGCGGCGTTCGCCCTGCAGCGGCTGGGACACCTCGTCGGCGAGCCGCGCTATCTGGATGCCGCGGCGCGCGCGTTGAAGCTCTTCTACCCGGCCATGGAACAGCAGGCGAGCGGCTTCGTCAGCCTCGCCACCGCGCTCGACGAATACCTCGCGCCGCCGCGGATCGTCGTCCTGCGCGGGGAAGCCGCGGACATGGCCGGGTGGCAGCGCGCGCTGGCGCGGACGTACCGCCCCGACACGATGGTGATCGCGCTGACTTCCAGGCTTGCCGGGCTGCCGTCCGTGCTGGACAAGGGCGCGCCGGCTGCCGGCGTCAACGCCTGGGTGTGCCGCGGCGTTACCTGTCTGCCGCCCGTGACGGAACTGGCCGCGCTCGAACGCGTGCTGGCCGGCGCCCCGGCCTGAAACAGGCAGGCGCCAACAACGGACCGACTTGGGCTAGAATGCGCGGGTTTCGAAAACACCCCTTACACTGACTGCGGAGTCTCCAATGAAAAAACTTTTGACCGTAATCGCCGCCGCCTGTCTCACACTGGCCGGCGCGGCGCAAGCCAGCGAGAAGCTCGCCCAGGCAAGCGGCTGCACCGCCTGCCACACCATGGACAATAAGGTGATCGGCCCGTCCTTCAAGGACATCGCCGCCAAGTACCGCGCCAGCAAGGGCGCCGAAGCCGACCTCATCAAGAAAGTGAAGGCCGGCGGCAAAGGTGTCTGGGGCGACATACCGATGGCGCCCAACGCGCACGTGAAGGACGAGGACATCAAGTCCATCGTGCAGTGGATACTGGCCATCAAGTAATCTTCTACTGCCACGACAAAAAGCCGGCGCCCGCCGGCTTTTTTCATGGAAAATTGACAACCCGTACTGTCATGGGGATAATGAATTTGCCAGTAGCAACAACGAGTTATCTTGCGAGTTCACTTCAGGGAGTCGCCATGTCACGCCTTCACTGCCTTCGTGCCAGCCCCCGTTTCGTGTCCGGTATCGCCCTGGCGTTCGCGCTAGCCGGCTGCGGCCAGGATGCGCCGCCGCCCAAGCCCAAGGCCGAGGCGCCCAAGGCGCCCGAGACCCTGGTCGTGAAAATCGGCTCCGCTTCCCCCCTGACCGGGCCACAGGCGCACATCGGCATCGACATTCGCAACGGCGTGCAGCTCGCCATCGAGGACGCCAACGCCGCCGGCGTCGAGATCGGCGGCAGGAAAGCGAAATTCGAGCTGGTCTCCGAGGACGACGAGGCCAACCCGACCAAGGCCGCCACGGTGGCGCAGAAGCTGGTGGACGCCAGGGTCGCCGCGGTGGTGGGACATTTCAACTCGGGCGCATCGATCCCCGCCTCCAAGGTCTACGCCGACGGCGGCGTGCCGCAGATTTCCCCCTCCTCGACCAATCCCGACTACACGCTGAAAGGGTACAAGACGACGTTCCGCGTGGTGGCGCATGACGGCCAGCAGGGTCCCACGCTCGGCCGCTTCGCGGTCGAGAAGCTGAAAGCGAAGACCATCGCGGTCATCGACGACAGCACCGCCTACGGCCAGGGCCTCGCCGATAATTTCGAGGCGACGGTGAAGGCGGCCGGGGCCAAGGTCGTCGCGCGCGAGCACACCACGGACAAGGACACCGACTTCAAGGCGATCCTCACCAAAATCAAGGGCCGCAAACCCGACCTCATCATGTTCGGCGGCATCGATCCGCAGGCCGGCCCGATGGTGAAGCAGATGGCGCAACTGGGCATCAAGGCGAAGTACATCGGCGGCGACGGCATGCAGACGCCCAACTTCATCAAGCTCGCCGGCGACTCCGCCGAGGGTGTCATGGCGTCCATCCCCGGCCTGCCCAAGGACCAGATGCCGGGCGGCAAGCAGTTCATGGAAAAGTACAAGGCCAAGTTCAACGCCGAGGTCGAGCTGTTCGCGCCGATGGGCTACGACGCGGTGATGGTGTTCATCGACGCCATGAAGCGGGCGGGCTCGGCCGATCCGGCGAAGTTCCTGCCGGAAGTCGGCAAGACGAAACTCACGGGCGTGATCGGCCCCATCGCCTTCGACGAGAAGGGCGACCTGGTGAACGGCCCCATCACCATCTACGTGGTGAAAGGCGGCAAGTGGGAGCCGCTGGAAACGGTGACGCCGGGCGGCGCGCCGGCCGTGGAGACGAAACCCGCCGAGGCCCCTGCCTCAGCGCCGGCGACCGAAGCGAAGAAGTAACGTTCACTCCGATCCGGACATGTTTTAGAAAAACGGCACCCGCGCGGTGCCGTTTTTCTTGAGCCATGGACATCTTCCTCCAGCAACTCATCAACGGCCTGGTGCTGGGCAGCATCTACGCGCTGGTGGCGCTGGGCTACACCATGGTCTACGGCATCCTGGGCCTCATCAATTTCGCGCACGGCGACATCTGCATGATCGGCGCGCTGACGGCGTTGACCGTGGCGCAGGCGCTCGCGGCCATGGGCGTGCCGGCGCCGCTCGCGCTGGTGCTGGCGGCGCTCGCCGCCATCCTGGTCTGCATGACGCTCGGCGCCACCATCGAGCGCGTCGCCTACCGGCCGCTGCGGCAGGCGCCGCGGCT
>CAZOQY010000068.1:2683-12507 GCA_964581835.1 uncultured Streptomycetaceae bacterium
TGAAGGCGTTCACCGCCGCCGTGCTGGGCGGCATCGGCAACGTCGCGGGCGCCGTGCTGGGCGGCCTGCTGCTCGGCGTCATCGAGAGTCTCGCCGCGGGCTACATCGGCGACCTGACCGGCGGCGTGCTGGGCAGCAACTACCGCGACATCTTCGCCTTCCTGGTGCTGATCGGGGTGCTGGTGCTGCGGCCGTCCGGCATCATGGGCCAGTCGAGCGGAGACCGCGCGTGAGTGGCGCCCTGCCGCGCGATCCGCGCCTGCGCTGGGCGCTCTATTGCGTGCTGGCGGTGGCGCTGATCGCGCTGCCGTTCGCGGTCGACGCGGTGCTGGGCCGCGCCTGGGTGCGCATCATCGACGTGGCGCTGCTGTTCATCATGCTCGCGCTCGGCTTGAACATCGTGGTGGGCTACGCCGGCCTGCTCGACCTGGGCTACATCGCGTTCTTCGCGGTCGGCGCCTACTGCTACGCGCTGCTGGCCTCACCCCAGTTCGACATCCACGGATCCTTCCTGGTCTTGCTGCCGCTCGCCGCGCTCGTCGCCGCCGTGTTCGGCGTGCTGCTCGGGGCGCCGACGCTGCGGCTGCGCGGGGACTACCTCGCCATCGTCACGCTCGGCTTCGGCGAGATCATCCGCATTTTTTTGAACAACCTGAACCGCCCGGTCAACATCACCAACGGGCCGCAGGGCATCACGCTGATCGACCCGCTCGGGATGGGCGGTGTCGCGCTCAACCAGACCTACACGGTGGCCGGGATCACGTTCGCGCCGGTGCACAGCTACTATTTCGTGTTCCTCGTCTGCGCCGCCGCCGCCATCTTCATTTCGCTGCGGCTCGAGGACTCGCGCATCGGCCGCGCCTGGATCGCCATCCGCGAGGACGAGCTGGCGGCCTCCGCCATGGGCATCAACACGCGCAACCTGAAGCTGCTCGCCTTCGCCATGGGCGCGACCTTCGGCGGCGTCGCCGGCGGCCTGTTCGCGTCCTTCCAGGGCTTCATCAGCCCGGAGAGTTTCACGCTGCTCGATTCCATCATGGTGCTGTGCATGGTGGTGCTGGGCGGCATGGGCAACGTCGGCGGCGTCGTGCTGGGCGCCCTGCTCCTGACCGCGCTGCCCGAGGCGTTGCGCTATGCCGCGCCGCTGCAGAAGAACTGGCTGGGCGAGGTCTACGTCGACCCCTCGGACCTGCGCATGCTGCTGTTCGGGCTGGCGCTGGTGCTGATGATGCTGTTCCGTCCCGCGGGCCTGTGGCCGTCGACCACGCGCCGCCGCGAGCTGGCCGGGGAGGAGAAGGCGCATGCCGGGCGCTGACGCTCCGCTCCCCGCCGACTCGCTCCTTTCGGTCCGCTCGATCAGCAAGCGCTTCGGCGGGCTCGCCGCGCTGACGGAAATCTCGCTCGCCGTCGGCCGCGGGGAAATATTCGGGCTGATCGGCCCGAACGGCGCCGGCAAGACGACGCTCTTCAACGTGCTCACCGGCCTCTACCGGCCCGATGCCGGCGAGTTCACCTTCGACGGCGCGCCGCTTGCCGGCGCAGCGCCGCACCGGGTCGCCGCCTGCGGCATCGCCCGCACTTTCCAGAACATCCGCCTGTTCGCAAACATGAGCGCGCTCGAGAACGTGATGGTGGGCCGCCATGCGCGCTCGCGCGCGGGTCTCCTCGGCGCGGTGCTGCGCGGTCCGGCGACGCGGGCCGAGGAAGCGGCGATTTCGGCCCGCGCCCACGCGCTGCTCGAGTACGTCGGCATCGCCGGCCACGCCGCGGAACCCGCTTACTGCCTGTCCTACGGCGACCAGCGGCGCCTCGAGATCGCGCGCGCGCTGGCGACCGACCCCAGGCTGCTCGCGCTCGACGAGCCGGCGGCCGGCATGAACGCCACCGAGCGCGCGGAGCTCGCGCGCCTGCTGAAAAGAATACGCGGCGACGGCATGACGCTGCTCCTGATCGAGCACGACGTGAAGCTGGTGATGGGGCTTTGCGACCGCGTGGCGGTGCTCGATTACGGCCGCAAGATCGCGGAAGGGGCGCCGTCGCAGGTGCAGCGCGACCCCGCGGTGATCGCCGCCTACCTGGGAGGCGAGCTTGCTTGAGGTGAAGGGCCTCGAAGTCCGCTACGGCGGCATCAATGCCGTCAAGGGCATCGATCTTGCGGTCGGCGCCGGCGAGCTGGTCGCGCTGATCGGCGCCAACGGCGCCGGCAAGACGACGACCCTGAAGGCGCTCGCCGGACTGTTGAAGCCGGCGGCCGGGCGCATCTACTATAATGGCGACGACATAACCGCACGCCCGGCCCACGAACTGGTCCGCGCCGGGCTGGCGCTGGTGCCCGAGGGACGCGGCGTTTTCGGGCGGCTCACCGTGGAAGAGAATCTGGCGATGGGCGCCTACAGCCGGCGCGATGCGGCTCGCGTCAAAACCGATTACGACCGCGTATACGGGCGACTGCCGCGGCTGGCGGAGCGGCGCCGGCAGCTCGCGGGCACGCTTTCAGGGGGAGAGCAGCAGATGCTGGCGATCGGGCGCGCAATGATGGGCCGGCCGCGACTTTTGCTGCTCGACGAACCCAGCATGGGACTCGCGCCGCTCATGGTGCAGAACATCTTCGAGGCCATACGCGCCATCGCGACCGAGGGCACGACGCTGCTGCTGGTGGAGCAGAACGCCCGGCTCGCCCTCGAGACCTGCCACCGCGGCTACGTCATGGAAAGCGGCCTCATCACGGCCGCCGACAGCGCAGAGCGCCTGCTCGCCAACCCCCAGGTGCGGCAGGCTTATCTCGGTGAATGAGCTGGGTGAATGGATCAAATGAGCGAGTCAAATGAGTGAGCGCGCGATAGCGACGCAACCGGCCGTCCTCCTGGCGAGGCTGCAGCGCATCCTGGCGGTGAAAGCCGCCCGCCAGGGGCTCATCGCCGCGGCCTGCGTCGTGCTCGCCGCCCTGCTCGGCTTTCTCTACTTCAAGACCCAGGGCACCGACATCAAGCGCGGCAACGAAGTCCTGGCGATGCTGCGCGACCTGAAGGAAATAGACTCCCGCTGGGACATCGATACCTGGCGCCTGCGCTCCGAGGTAGGGCCTCCCCAGCCGCCGCTCGTGGACTACGGTCCGGCGCTCGCCCGCGCCAGCAAGGAGCTCTCCGCCGCAGCACAGGCGCTGGGCAGCCCGGCGCTCGCGCGCGGCCTGCCGGAGCTACTCGGCGCTTTTTCCCAGAAAGCCGCGATGATGGCGCAGTTCCGCAAGGCCAACGCCGCCGCCAAGGAAATGCTTGCGCGGGTGCTCGTGGCGGACACGGAAGTGGCCGGCCTGGTGCGGGGTTCATGGCAGGATTTCCGTGACCGGGAACGGCTGGTGGCGGCGGAAAGCACGGCGGTGCAGGCGATCGCGGAGACGCAGCGTTATTATTTCGCGCCGAGCGAAGCGCAGCGCAAGCTGGTCGAGTCGGTCACCGCCGACCTGCGCCAGGCGGCGGGCCGCCTGCCGCCGGCGCTGCGCGACGGCGTCCTGCGCCTCGACGATCACGTGCAGCAGTTGCTCGGCGCCCGGATGGCCGAGCAGGCGCTGTTCGACAAGCTCTCGTTCCTCACCGCGGGACCCAGGCTCGACAGCCTGACCACCGCCTACTCGCGCGAACTGGAAAGCGCGCTCGTCAACCAGGAGTTCTATCGCGCCTATCTCGTCGCCTATTCCGGCGCGCTGCTGATCCTGCTGGGTTATCTGGCCACCCGCCTCATGGCGAGCTACCGGCTGCTCAACAAGGCGAACGAGGAACTGGAGCGGCGGGTGCTGGAGCGCACGCAGGCGCTGTCCGAGGCGCTGCGGCAGCTGAAGGAGTCGGAAGCCCAGCTGATCCAGACCGAGAAAATGTCTTCGCTCGGCCAGATGGTGGCGGGCGTGGCGCACGAGATCAATACGCCGCTTGCCTACGTCAAGAACAGCCTGGGATCGGTCACCGGCAAGCTGCCGGCGCTGTCCCAGCTCGCCGCCGAGACCGGGAAGCTGCTCGACCTACTGCGCTCGGGCACGGCCAATCCCCACCAGCTCGCGCAGCAGTTCGCGCTGACGGAACAGCTCATCGGGCAGTTCGGGGAGCAGCACGTGCTGGAGGAGCTGCAGACCCTGCTGAAGGACGGCCTCTACGGCATCAACCAGATCTCCGAGATCGTGGTGAATCTCAAGAACTTCTCGCGCCTCGACCGCAGCAAGATGGCGGCTTTCAACCTGAACGAGGGCCTCGAGAGCACCCTGCTGCTCGCCAAGCACGAGCTGAAAGGGCACACGGTGAAAAAGAACTTCGGCGAAATTCCGCCCGTCACCTGCTCGCCTTCGCAGGTGAACCAGGTGTTCCTGAACCTGATCAACAACGCGGCGCAGGCGATCGAGAGCGGGCGCGGCGTGATCACGCTCACCACGCGCCGGCACGACGACGGCCACGTCGCGGTCGAGGTGCAGGACAACGGCAAGGGCATTCCCGCCGACGTGCTGCCCAAGATTTTCGACCCCTTCTTCACCACCAAGGACGTCGGCAAGGGCACCGGCCTGGGGCTCTCCATCGTCTACAAGATCATCCAGCAGCACGGCGGCACCATCAGCGTGGACTCCGCTGCCGGGGTTGGCACCAGGTTCACGGTGGTGCTACCGTTGACCCCCCCGGAAGCGGCCCCGGAAGCCGCCTGACGCGACCCTGCCCGATTCACCATGGATACCCCCACCGCCATCGGCAAGTACCAGATCCAGGGCGTGCTCGGCCAGGGCGGCATGGGCATCGTCTACCGCGCCTTCGATCCCGCGATTCACCGCCCGGTGGCGCTGAAAACCATCACCAAGTCGGCGCTCGACCCGGCCGACCTGCAATACGCGCTGACGCGCTTCCGGCACGAAGCGCAGGCGGTCGGGCGGCTCACGCACCCGCGCATCACCGCGATCTACGACTACGGCGAGGATCTGGAAATCGCCTACATCGTGATGGAGCTGGTGAACGGCCAGTCGCTGTTCCACCACATCCAGAACCAGGCGAAGTTCGGGTTGAAGGAAATCGGCGAGATGATCCGCCAGCTGCTCGACGGCCTGGGCTACGCGCACGAGCTGGGCGTCGTGCACCGCGACATCAAGCCGTCCAACATTCTCATCAACGACGACGGCCGGCTGAAGCTCACCGACTTCGGCATCGCGCGCATCGACTCCTCCACCCTGACCCAGGTGGGCGAGATCATGGGCTCGCCGGGCTACATGTCCCCCGAGCAGTTCCTCGGCACCGACATCGACGCCCGCAGCGACATCTACTCGGTGGGCGTGATCGCCTACGAGCTGCTCGCCAATCGCCGGCCGTTCATCGGCAACAACGCCGAGGTGATGCGCCAGGTGCTGAACGAGCGCCCGGCCAATCCCTCGGAGTACAACCCGAAGATCTCGGTGCAGCTCGACTGGGCGGTGCAAAAAGCGCTCGCCAAGAAACAGGCCGACCGCTTCCAGACCGCGAGGGAGTTTTCCGACGGCTTCGTCAAGGGCGTCGAGGCGAGCATCCGCCAGGCGCAGCGCGAACCGGCGGCGCCCGCCATTGCGGACGAGCCGACCCAGCGCATCGATCCCAAGCTGATCCAGGCCGCGCGCATGCTGGCGGGACTCCAGCCCGCTAAAGCCGACGTGCCCACCCAGCCCGGCACGCCGGCGCCGGCAGCGGCACCCGCGGCGCCCGCCCCGGCCACCCCTGCCGCGGAAACCAGCAGCGCCCGCAAAGCGCGCATCCTGTTCGTGGACGACGAGGAACGCATCCTCACGGCGCTGCGCTCGGTGTTCCGCGCGAACTATCAAGTGTTCACGGCGACCAACGGCCCGGAAGCGCTGGAGCTTCTCCGGAAATTCCAGCCCCACGTCGTGGTGAGCGACCAGCGCATGCCGGGGATGACGGGCGTGGAACTGCTGCGGCAGGTAAAGGAGGCGGCGCCGAACACGGTGCGGCTGCTGCTGACCGGCTACTCGGACCTCGCCTCCATCGTCGGCTCGGTGAACGAGGGCGAGGTGTTCCGCTTCGTCTCCAAGCCGTGGGACAACCAGGACATCCAGAACACCATCGGCGAGGCGGCGGCGATCGCGCTGGAGCTGGCCGAGACCGCCGCGACCCCGCCCATCGTGCCGGAACGCATCGACGCGGCGGTGCTGGTGATCGGTACCGATGAGGAGACGTTCGGTGCGGTGAAACGCCTGGTCGGCGGCGCCTGTCCCGTGCACCACGCCCGCGACTTCGACGCGGCGCTCGGTCTGCTCGAAACCGGCGAAACGGCGTTGATCATCGCCGACATCGCGAACCGGGGCGAGGAGTCGCTCGCCTCATTCAAGGTGTTGAAGCACGAGCGCCCGGAGATACTGGTCATCGTGCTGACGGAAGCGTCCGATTCCGAACTGGTGATCGAACTCATCAACCAGGCGCAGATTTTCCGCTTCATCAACAAGCCGGTGAACCCGGACCTGCTGCGGCAGCACACGCAGAACGCGCTGACCCGTTACCAGTCGTTCAAGCAGAACCCCCATCTCACCCGCCAGCACAGGGTCGCCGCCTCGAGCGCCGAGGCGTCGGTCGGCGAGAAGCTGCTGTCGCGGGTGAAGTCGCTGAAGAGCTGGTTTTAGGAATTGGCCGGAGGCCATTCCGGCCAATTCCTTATTCTGATATCCAGTCCCTCGTTACCAGGAATTCCGTGTAGAGCCTCTCTTCCGGGCTGCCCGGCCCGGGTTTCCAGTCGTAGCGCCACTCGACCCGCGGCGGCAGCGACATGAGGATGGACTCGGTGCGCCCGCCCGACTGCAGCCCGAAAAGCGTGCCGCGATCGTAGACCAGGTTGAACTCGACGTAGCGGCCGCGGCGGTAGGCCTGGAACGCGCGCTCGCGTTCGCCGAAAGCCATCTTGCCGCGGCGCTCGAGTATCGGCACGTAAGCCGGCAGGAAATGGTCGCCCACGCTGCGCACCAGGGCGAAGCACGCGGCGAAGTCGGGCTCGTTGAGGTCGTCGAAGAAAATGCCGCCGACGCCGCGCGGCTCGGCGCGATGCTTGAGGTAGAAGTAGTCGTCGCACCACTTCTTGTAGCGGGGATAGCGGTCCGCGCCGAACGGCGCGAGCGCGTCGCGGCAGGCGCGGTGAAAATGCCGTGCGTCCTCGGCAAAAGGATAGTACGGCGTCAAATCGGTGCCGCCGCCGAACCACCACACCGGCGCGGCGCCGGGTTTTTCGGCCAGGAAGCAGCGCACGTTCAGATGCACGGTGGGCACGTACGGGTTGCGCGGGTGCAGCACCAGCGAGACGCCCATCGCCTGGAACGAGCGGCCGGCGAGTTCCGGACGGGCGGCGCTTGCCGACGGCGGCAGGCTCGCGCCGAACACGTGGGAAAAGTTCACCCCCGCGCGCTCGAACACGCCGCCCTCTTCGATCAACCGGGTAATGCCGCCGCCGCCTTCGGCCCGCGTCCACTCGTCGCGCCGGAACGGCTGGCCGTCCAGCTGCGACAGCCGCGCGACGATGGCTTCCTGCAATCCGACGAAGTAATGCCTGACGGCGGCGATGTCGACGGAATCCGGCAAACGCGACGCCCCGTTACTTCGTGTTCTGCCGCAGGCCCAGCGCCTTGACCGCGACCGCGATCTCGGCGTCTTCCCGGGCGATCAGCTTGCCGAACTCGGCCGCCGGCAGGAACGCGGGCGCGACCAGCAGCTTCTCCGCGGCGCGGGTGAACTCGGCGCTCGCCACGGTCCTGCGCACCGCATCCTCGAGCCTCGCCACGATGCGCGGCGGCGTGCCCGCGGGCACCACCACGCCGCGCCACAACTCGGCGACGGCGTCCACGCCCTGCTCGCGCGCGGTCGGCACCTCCGGGAAATAGGGATCGCGCGCCGCGGACAACGCCACCAGCGCGCGCACCGAGCCGGCCTTGACCAGGCCGGCCAGGGCGCCCGGCAACTGCATCACGGCATCGACGTGTCCGCCCAGCAGGCTCGGCACCACCTGCGCGGCATTGAACGGCACGTCCACGACCCGCGAGCCGGCCGTCCGGAACAGCCACACCGAGGAGAAATGGGTATGGCTGCCGGTGCCGGAATTGCCGACGTTCAACTTGCCGGGATGCGCCTTCGCGTGCTGCAACAGTTCGCGCAGGCTCTTCCACGGCGCCTCGCCACGCACGAACAGCAGCGGCGTCTCGAGCTGAACGCGCGCCACCGGCGCGAAGGCCCTGTAATCGAACGGCAGCATGCCGGTGTGATAGGTGGTCGAGATCGAGTTGGAATTCCACACCAGGCGGTGGCCGTCGGCCGCCTGTCCTGCTGCGTACTGGTAGCCGACCGCGCCGCCGCCGCCGGGCCGGTTCACCACGACGATCTGGGTATCCAGTTGCCGGCCCATGCCCTCCGCCAGCGCGCGTGCGGTCACGTCGGCGGAGCTGCCGGCGGGAAACAGCACGACGAATTCAATCGGCCGCTTGCCGGGGAATGCTTCCTGCGTTGCCGCCATCGCGGGAACGACAAACCCGGCCACGGCCAGGGTGGCAAGCAACCTGCGTGCGATGCGTAACTGCATGGCGGCGCCTCCTCTCCTGTGCTGCGCGAACGGCCACCGCCGTCCCGCAAAGCGTAAGGGAATTCTAGCAGGGGCCGTTCAGTAGGTGCCGCGGAAGGCGTCGTGGCCACGCGTGTAGTCGCGGTTGGTCTGCGCCGGGTTGCGGTTGACGAGCGGGCGCGCGTAGAGCGGGTGAGTGAGGCTGCGCACTTCGTGCTCGATCGCGAACAGGGCCTTGCCGCTCGCCAGGTCGACCAGGTCGCGGAAGCGGTACTGGTGTTCGCTCGACTCCTCGGTGACAAGCCCGCGCTCGAGCAGGCGGCGGTGGGGGCCGGAGAAATCGGAGACGTAGACCTGGATGTGATGGCCGTCGTAATCCGGCAGCGGGCGCGCGGTCTCGTGAAACCGCAGCCGCTGCGTGGCGCTCACGGCAACGACCGCGGTCTCGTCCCCCGCGGCGCCCTCGACCGCGACGTGCGCGTCGAAAATCTCCTCGTAGAACCGCGCGATGCCGCGCGCGGCGCCGGCCGGCACGTCGAATTCGACGTAGGCGATCGCGAGCTCGGTATCGCCAAACGCGGGCGCCGGCGCGTGGCAGCGGTAGCGGTTCCCCCAGGGGCAGGTGGTCTCGACGACGCCGTCCCGTTCCTCCCAGGCAAAGCGCGTCTCCGCCAGCATCGGCGCGACCCGTTGCAGGCGGCGCTTCAGGCCGGCCGGGTCGGGCAACACCAGGCCGGTGTGCCCGCGCAGCACCTGCACGCCGCGGGTGGGCAAATGGAACTGGTGGCGGCCGACATTGACCCACATGTTCTCCACGCCCGTCACCAGGTACGGGTCGCGCGTGAGCCCCAGGCCGGAGATGTAGAAGATCGTCGCCAGGCGCTGATCGGTGATGCAGACGTTGACGTGCTCGAGCAGCACGATGTTGCCCAGATCCTGGCGGGCGCGGTCGAAGGTGGCGGCCATGGCGAAGTCGGCTCCGCTGGATATTATTTCCGGCCCGCGCCGAGCGCGCGATGGCCGATGTCGCGGCGGAACTGCATGCCGTCGAAGCGGACTTTCTCGACAACCTCGTAAGCGCGCCGCTGCGCCGCGCTGACGTTGCCGCCCAGCGCGGTCACGGCCAGCACGCGCCCGCCGCTCGTGACGGCGTCCTTGCCGTTCAATACCGTGCCGGCATGGAAGACGTGGCAATCCTCTTGCACAGCCGGCAACCCATGTATCACGTCGCCCTTGCGCGGGTCGTCCGGGTAGCCGTGGGCCGCCAGCACCACGGCGAG
>CAZOQY010000069.1:0-12494 GCA_964581835.1 uncultured Streptomycetaceae bacterium
CCGACCGCGAGCAGCGTCGGCCCCAGGAAAATCCCGACGAAGCCGAAGGCGAGCACGCCGCCGAACACGCCGAGCAGCACCAGCACGAACGGCAGGCTCGCGCCGCGGCTGATCAGGAGCGGCTTGACGATGTTGTCGATGCCGCTGATCACGAAGAATCCCCAGATCGCCATGAACACCGCCCATCCCGCCTGGTCGTGGTAACCCAGCCACACCGTGGCGCCCACCCAGATCAGCGGCGGACCCGCGGGCACGATGGACAGGATGAAAACGAGGGAGGCAAGCATGATCGCCCCCGGCACGCCGGCGATGGCGAATCCGATCAGCGCGACGATGCCCTGCGCGAACCCGGTGCCGACGATGCCATAGACCACGCCGGTGATGGTGCCGCCGACGATGCCGAGCAGGCGCTCGGTGAGGTCCCCGGCGACCCGATTGAGCCCGTTGCGCACCGCCTCCACCAGCGCCGCGCCGTCGCGGTAGAAGAAATAGCTGACGAACGCGATCAACGTGAGCTGCAGCACGCCTTCGGCGATGATGATGCCGGCCTGCACCAGAAAGTCCCGCGCCGGCTGGGAAAACTGCTTCAACGTATCCGCCAGCGATGCCGGGCTCGCCGCGAGCTCGCGCCAGGCGGCGTCGATCTGCCCGCCGACGATCGGTATCCCCTTGACCCAGTCCGGCGGCAACGGCATGCCGTGCGCCAGCGCTTCGCGCACGTTCTCGATCAGCTGCGGCACGTCCTCGCGGAACGACAGCGCGATCAGCGCCAGCGGCACCACCAGCACGAACAGGATAAGCAGGGTCATGATCAGGGCGGCGAGCCAGCCGCGGCCGCGCACCTTGTCCTCGATGAAGCAGTAGATGGGCCAGGTGGAGAAGCACAGGATCGACGCGGCGAGGAGCGCGCCAAGGAAGGGCTTCAGCACCACCAGGCAACCCACCACCAGCAGCACGATGGCCGCGACCTGCACGATCTGCTCGATGCGCTTTTCCATGAACGTATTGTAGGCGAATTCCGTCGACGGACGCTCATCGCGGTAAAATTGCGCGATGATGTATCGCCTGGCGCGCCCGCTGCTGTTCGCCCTCGACGCCGAGACCGCGCACCATTTCACGCTCGGAATGCTGCGGCGGCTGGACGACCTGGGACTCCTGCCCGCCGCCGGCGCGGCGCCATCGTCTTGCGCGCGCAGCGTGGCCGGGATTGCGTTCCCGAATCCCGTGGGACTCGCCGCCGGCCTCGACAAGAACGGCAACTGCATCGACGCGCTGGCGCGGCTGGGTTTCGGCTTCATCGAGATCGGCACCGTGACGCCGCGCCCGCAGCCGGGCAATCCGCGCCCGCGCATGTTTCGCCTCCCTGCCGCGCAGGCGGTGATCAACCGCCTGGGATTCAACAGCGAGGGCGTCGACCGACTGGTCGAGAACGTGCGGCGCGCGCGCTACCGCGGCGTGCTGGGAATCAACATCGGCAAGAACGCGGACACGCCCATCGAGCGCGCGGCGGACGATTATCTTGCCTGCCTGCGCAAGGTCTACCCCCTCGCTTCGTACGTCACGGTCAACATTTCCTCCCCCAACACGAAAAACCTGCGCGAGTTGCAGCAGGACGAGGCGCTCGGCGCCCTGCTCGGCGCCCTGAAGGCAGAACAGGGCCGGCTCGCCGACACCCACGGCAAGCGCGTGCCGCTGGCGGTGAAGATCGCGCCGGACCTGGACGACGCGCAGATCGCCGCCATCGCGGACCTGCTGCGACGGCACCGGGTGGAAGCCGTGATCGCCACCAACACCACCATCACCCGCGACGGCGTCGAAGGCATGGCCCATGCTGCCGAGGCAGGGGGCCTCAGCGGCGCGCCGGTCGCCGGGCGCTCGACGCGGGTCGTGCAGGAACTCGCGCGCGCCCTGCAGGGAGAAATCCCGATCGTCGGGGTCGGCGGTATCGCGAGCGGCGCGGATGCCCGCGCAAAGATCGCGGCGGGGGCGAGCCTGGTGCAGGTCTACACCGGGCTGGTCTACCGGGGACCGGCGCTGGTGCGGGAGTGCGTCGCGGCGCTGTGCGAGGGGTCGTAGACCTCCCGAACGCGGCGAAATCCCGACGCACCGGGACGATTCCCCGACGCCGGCACCGGAGCAATACCGGGGTCAGTTGCGCCTGCGGCTGGCGAGGGCCTCGAGGATCTTCAGCTCGCCGGCCAGCAAATCGAGGCCGATCGGCTTGGTCACGTAGTAGTCGGCGTCGAGGTCGTAGCTGCGCTCCTGGTCGCGCGGCGCGTGGGAACTGCTCAGCACGACGATGGGAATCAGGCGCAGTTCCGGGTCGAGCTTGATCGCGCCCAGCACCGCGTGCCCGCTGACTCGAGGCAGCTTGAGATCGAGCACGATCACCTCCGGGCGCGGCGCGTTGCGGTGGTGCCCCCTGCGCCGCAGGAAAACCAGGGCGTCCTCGCCGTCGGTGACGACCGAAAGCTGGTGGCGGATGCCCGCCAGGTGGAGCGCTTCCCGGAAAAAGCGGACGTCAGCCGGATTGTCCTCGACCAGCAGGATCTCGATCGGTTGCGCCAGGCCCGCGCCCGGCCGGCCCTGCCCCTCCGGGCCGTGCAAGGGAAAAAACAAACGTCGCGCCCAGTCCCTCTCCTGAATCAACCCATATCCGGCCATGATGGTTCTCCACTATCTTCCTGCATATAGCAAGCCCCATGCCAGTCCCCGGGTACTGGTCCTGGCTGTGCAGGCGCTCGAACATCTCGAAGATCTGGCTCGAGTAGCGCGGGTCGATGCCGATGCCGTTGTCGCGAACCGAGAACACCCACTCGTCGCCGCGGGCCTCCGCGTCGATCTGTATGCGCAATGGCGCGGCGCCGCGAAACTTGATGGCGTTGGACAGCAGGTTGACAAATACCTGCTCGAGCTGCCCGGCATCGGCCTGTACCACCGGCAGCGGGCCGTGCGTGATGGTTGCGCCGCTGTCAGCGATCGCCGTTCGCAAATTGGCCAGGACCTTGCGAAGCAGCGCGTCGCAGTCCACCGGCGCGAACTGCGGCGGCTTGCCGAGACGGGAGTGGAACAGCAGGTCGTCCACCAGTTCCCGCATGTGCGTTACGCCGGACACGATGTATTGCAGGAACTCCCGGCCATCCGCGTCGATCCGGTCCCGGTAGCGCTTGTCGAGCAGCAGCGCGAAATTGGCGGTGTTGCGCAGCGGCTCCTGCAGGTCGTGCGAGGCGACGTAGGCGAAACGCTCCAGCTCGGCGTTGGTCTTGGAAAGCTCGGCCGTCCGTTCCGCGACGCGCAATTCCAGCCCCTCGTGCGACCGCCTCAGCTTTTCCTGCGCGGCCAGCAACTCGCCGACCAGCGCGGTGTTCTCGAAGCGCAGGCGCAGCGTATCGGACATGTCGAAATGGGAGCGGCGCGCGATCAGGATCACCGCCACCAGGAACACCAGGCTCATCCAGCCCATCGCGTACTGGATCAGCTGGTGCTCGAGCGTGAAGCGCACGATCACCGGAACCACGGCCGGCACCGCGAACGCGATGAACGCCGGGAAGATCGGCGCCAGCGTGGTCACGCTGCCGGCGACCATGCCGCCCAGCACGAACGCCACGAACACCTGGTGCGCCACGTTCATGGAGGGGAACAGGAAAACGGCCGACGCGCCCCACACCACGCCGCTCGCGGCGGCGCCCCCGATCGCGTAGCGGCGCCAGCGCTCCATCTCGTCGGCGGAAGCGGGCCGCGCGCGCCGGAACGCCATGCCGCCGAGGATGCGGATCAGCGCGAGCGCGCATACCGCGTAGAGCCAGACCAGCAGCGCGGCCGTGCCGACGACGAGCGACTGTACCGCCACGTAGACGATGGCGTTGATCACCGCCACCAGCTGGGAAGCCGGCAGATAGTTGTAAACGAGCCTGACCTGCTCGTGCCGCAGCAGCCTGGCAACCGCGGCGGGATCGGCACGGGTGTCGTTTTCATGCAACGGTGGCACGGCCTCCATGACCCGGACCGCGCAAGATTCGGGCCACCGCCGGCCCCGGCTACAATGAATATATGAAACCGCCTGCGAAGCCACCCGCCGCCGCGCCCGACCTCCCCGACCGCATCGAGGACCTGCTGCCCCAGACGCAATGCCGCATGTGCGGCTACGCCGGCTGCCGGCCTTACGCCGAAGCCATGGCAACAGGCGGGGCCACGATCAACCGTTGCCCGCCAGGCGGGGACGACACCATCCGGGCGCTGGCGCGGCTGACCGGCACGCCGTACTTGCCGCTCGATGCCGCCTGCGGCGCCGCTCCCGTCCCGGCCGTCGCCGTCATCGACGAAGCGGCCTGCATCGGCTGCACGCTATGCATCCAGGCCTGCCCGGTGGACGCGATCGCGGGCGCGTCGAAATGGATGCACACCGTGATCGCGGACGAGTGCAGCGGCTGCGGCCTGTGCGTCCCGCCCTGCCCGGTGGACTGCATCACCCTGGTGGAAACCGCCGCGACCGCGACGCCGACGGAACGAACACGGGAACGAGCGCGCCGCGCGGCGCAATACAGGCGGCGTCACGCGGCGCGGCGCAACCGCCTCGAACGGGAACGAATGGAAAACGACCGCGGCAAAACGGCGGACAGGAAGAAACGCGCCGTGATCGAGCGCGCGATGCAGCGCGCCCGCGAGCGGCTGCGCTCGCGTCAGAAAGCGTGACTGGTGGCTGGTGGTTCGTCTTTGGCACCATCCACTATCCACCATCCACGATCCACGAATCTATCTGCCGAAAATCCCCCGTAGCACGCCAGCAGGATCGATGCCCAGGCCGCCCTTGCCCGCCGGTCTCGGCGCCGGCGCGGCCTCTTCCTGATTCAGCGCCCGCGCGCCCTCCACGGCCATCGGCTGAGCAGCGGCCGGCGGCGGGGTATCGGCGCTGACCGGCTGGATCGCCGGCTCCTTGCCAACCGGCAGAGCGGCCGCACGCGGCGCAAGCAAGTCGCCCAGTTGCTGCAGGCGCTCGTTGGGATGGGGATGCGTCTTGAACAATAGCGACAGGGAACCGTCCTCCGCGCTGCGCGCCGCGAGCTTGTGCAGCACCTCGATGAGCCCGTACGGGCTGTAGCCCGCGCGGGCGGCGAGCACGATGCCGATCTGGTCGGCCTCGAACTCGGCACTCTTGTCGAGGCCGCGCGCGAGCACCTCCGCGCCGTTGCCGATGAGGTTGTTGACCATCGCGGCGCGGTCGGTGCGAGCCGTCGCCAGCTGCGAGCCGGCAGAGACCAGCGCGCTCTTCTGCATCACGCTGATGTGGTGGCGCTTCACGATGTGGCCGATCTCGTGCCCGAGAACGCCGGCCAACTGCGCCTCGCTGTCGAGCATGTCGTAGAGCCCGCGCGTGATCAGCACGTAGCCGCCGGGCGCGGCGAACGCGTTGACCGAAGGCGTATCGAGGACGCCGAAGTGCCACGGCAGGTCGGGTCGCTCGGTCTGCGAAGCGACCCAGCGGCCGACGCTGTTGACGTAGGACTGCAGGGCCGGGTCCGGAACCAGCGGCGCCGCGCCGAGCGTGCGCCCGGCGATTTCGCGGCCGACCGCGACCTCCTCTTTCTCGTCCATGCCGCCGGCCGCGGTGGCAAGGTCCTTGCCCGCGCCGAAGATGCGACCGAGGTCGAGGGTCGCGGCCGCGGCCGACCCGCACGACAGAGCGATCAGGACAGCAGCGGCCCAGGGAATTCGCCGGGCTGACGCCCATCGAATTCCCATAGCAGCAGAATCATCCGCAGTTCGCATTCGATTCATTCCCATGAGAAATTTGCCGGGAAAAGCCGGCAAATTCCTATTTCTTGCCGTCCAGGTAATCGACACGTGCCGGCGCGAGATTCTTCGCCCGCGCGCTCTCCTCGGCTGCCTGTTTCGAAGCGACGAAGCTGTCGAGCAGCTTGATCTGTCCGGCGTTGAAGCTCGCCTGCTTGAGGTCTTCTTCCTCGAGGCCGCGGATGCCGATCGTGCTGGTCACCGACGGCCGATTCGGGCCGAACAAGCGGCCCAGCCCCGCTCCGCCGCTCGTCCCGCCTTCCGCTTTCTGCGACGGGAAGCGCACGTTGAAGGAAAAAAGCCAGCCGGCGCCGGCCGGGGTCTTGATATTCAGCCATCCACCTTGCCGGGAAATCACCTCGCCGGTCGCACCCCGCTGGAGTTGCGTAACCTGGCCCGAATCCAGGCGCGGCTCGGCATACAGCGGCGAATCCCGTTCCAGCGTGACCTGCTGGGCCGCCGCGGGCGCGGCAACGCCGAGGACAGCGAACAACGCGCAGGACAGCAGCATGAGTCTCATGGTGGGCTGATTATAATCAGTTTCATGACGCCCCAACAAAGGCATGAATTATTCTCCCGGCTGCGCGCCGCCAACCCGGCGCCGCGCACCGAGCTGGTCTACGACTCGCCCTTCGAACTGCTGGTGTCCGTCGTGCTGTCGGCGCAGGCCACCGACAAGAGCGTCAACCTCGCCACCGCCGGGCTGTTCCGGGAAGCCCGTACGCCCGCGGCCATTCTCGCGCTCGGGCGCCGGGGCCTCGAGCGCCACATCAGGCGCATCGGCCTCTACCGCACCAAGGCCAGGAACATACTCGCCACCTGCAAGCTGCTGCTGGAAGAGCACGGCGGCGAGGTGCCGCGCACGCGCGAAGAACTGCAGGCCCTGCCCGGCGTCGGCCGCAAGACCGCCAACGTCATCCTCAATACCGCGTTCGGCGAGCCGACCATCGCGGTGGACACCCACATCTTCCGCGTCTCCAACCGTACCGGCATCGCGCCGGGCAAGGACGTGCTGGCGGTGGAGGAAAAACTGCTGAAGGCCGTGCCGGAGGAATTCCGCCTCGACGCGCACCACTGGCTGATCCTGCACGGGCGCTACGTCTGCGTCGCGCGCAAGCCGAAATGCCCCGAGTGCCTGATCCGGGACCTGTGCAACTTCAAGCACAAGACGAAGCCCGCGCCCCAATAAAAAAACGCGCGGGACGACCCGCGCGTTTTTTAAAAGGAAACGGCAGATCCTAGTACTTGAGCGTCAACCCCTTCTGGCTCGCGTAGTACGCCGCGAGGTCTTCCATGTCGCGCACGGTGAGGGGTGCCGCCATCGGCGCCATGATCGGGTTCTTGCGCGCGCCCGACTTGTAGTCCTTCAGCGCTTTCAGGAGGTAATCGTAGTGCTGGCCCGCGATCTTCGGAAAATCCGGCGCCGGGCTGTTGCCGTCCGGTCCGTGGCACGCGACGCAGGTCTGGGATTTGCGCTGCCCCGCCGCCGGGTCCCCGGCAAAAGCGGGCGCGGACGCAGCGAGCGCGAGGCAGGCGGTCAAAGCGGTCAGGATGGTCTTATTCATCCGGTTCTCCCTCACTTCGCCGCCGACTTCATCGAGTCGGTCGCGTAGTAGGCCGCGAGATCGGCCATGTCCTTGTCCGACAGGGTCGCGGCGATGGCGCGCATCGAGGGGTGGCTGCGGGCGCCGGACTTGTATTCCTGCAACGCCTTGACGATGTAGGCTGCGTGCTGGCCGCCGATCTTGGGCACGCTGTAGACCTCGGGGAACACGGTCTTGTAGCCGCCGATGCCGTGGCATCCGGCGCACATCGCGGTCTTGCCCTTGCCCGCGACCGGATCGCCGGCGTCGGCCGCGCGCGACGGCAGCGCGACGACGGCCAGGCTACAGGCGGCCGCGAAGGAAATCAGTCCGGAAATTTTCATGGCCTCGTTTTCTTTTAATGAACCTGCAGCGCGCGATTATACCCAAAAATACCGCCGCTGTGACGCGCGCGGTGATGCACATTGCCAGCGCTGTACGGGCTGCCGGATAATGCATTTTCAGCAGCGCGACCGCATCGCCCAATGCCACCTTCCCCATCGACCGCAAACCCCTGGACGGCGCGGCTGTTTCCCTTCCTGCGCTGGCGGTCGATGGTCGACCGCGACACGCTGCGCAGCGATGCCATCGCCGGCCTGGTCGGCGCGATCATCGTGCTGCCGCAGGGCGTCGCGTTCGCGACACTGGCGGGACTGCCGCCGGAGTACGGCCTCTACGCCGCCATGATCCCGGCGGCCGTTGCCGCGCTGTACGGTTCCTCGTGGCACCTCGTCTCCGGGCCGACCAACGTCATCTCGATCTTCGTGTTCGCGAGCCTCTCGCCGCTCGCCGAACCCGGGTCGGCGGAATACATCCGGCTCGTGCTCACCCTCACGCTTCTTGCCGGCACGATCCAGTTCGCCATGGGCATCGCGCGCATGGGCGCGCTCGTCAACTTCATCTCGCATACGGTCGTGGTGGGCTTCACCGCGGGCGCCGCCTGCCTGATCATCGCAACCCAGGTGCGGCATTTCTTCGGGATCGACATCCCGGCGGGCGCATCGTTTGCGGAAGTCTGGAGCTTTCTTTTCACCCGGATCGGCGACATCAATCCCTACGCCACGGCGGTCGGCCTCGTCACGCTCCTCGCCGCCTTCCTCAGCCGGAAACTGTTCCCCCGCTTCCCCTACATGATCACGGCAATGGTGGCGGGCGCTGCCGCCGCGGCGGCGATCGAGGCGGCGGCCGGCGGCGGGCAGGCGGCGATCGCGATGGTCGGCGCGGTTTCCGGCTCGCTGCCCGCGCTGTCGGTGCCGGACTTCTCGCCCGACACCATCCGCAAGACCCTGCCGGTCGCGCTCGCCGTCACCCTGCTCTCGCTCACCGAGGCGGTCTCGATCGCCCGCGCCATCGCCGTGAAGTCCGGCCAGCGCATCGACGCCAGCCAGGAATTCATCGGCCAGGGACTGTCGAACATCGCCGGCAGCTTCTGCTCGGCCTACGCGAGCAGCGGCTCCTTCAACCGCAGCGGCCTCAATTACGAGGCGGGCGCGCGCACGCCGCTGGCGGCCGTGTTCTCCGCCCTGCTGCTGCTCGTCATTGCGCTGGTGGTGGCGCCGCTCATCGCCCACCTGCCGCTCGCGGTGCTGGCGGCCATCCTGTTCCTGGTGGCGTACGGGATCATCGACCTGCGCTACATCGCCAACGTGTTCCGCACCAACCGGCAGGAAGCGGCCGTGATGGCGATCACCTTCGGCGCGGCGCTGTTCGCCGACCTCGAGTTCGCGATTTACACGGGCGTGCTGATGTCGCTGATGCTGTACCTCACCCGGACTTCGCACCCGCTCCTGCTCGACGTCAAGCCCGACCCCGCGCCCGACAGCTACCACCACACCGCCGACAGCGGGCTGCCGGACTGTCCGCAACTGAAGATGGTGCGCGTCAACGGATCGTTGTTCTTCGGTGCGGTGGATCACGTGCGGCGCCACCTGGAGGGAATCGACGAGTCGAATCCCGGGCAGAAGCACGTTCTCATCGTCGCGAGCGGCGTCAACTTCGTGGACATGAGCGGCGCGGAAATGCTGGCGCAGGAGGCGCGGCGGCGGCGCGCGCTCGGCGGCGGACTCTACTTCTACCGGATGAAGGACGCGGTGCGGGACCTGCTCGAGCGCGGCGGCTACCTGCGCGAGATCGGCCCGGGCAACCTGTTCCCCGTCAAAACCCGCGCCATCGCCGCGATCTACCCGAAGCTCGATCCCGGCGTCTGCCGCAACTGCCGGGCGCGCATCTTCCGGGAATGCCACGAGCGCCTGCCGAACGGCGAACCGGTCGAGCCTGCGCCCGCCCCCGGCGGCTGAGAACCGCGTGCGCGGGGAGTCTGGGTTAAACTGACCCGACCCCGGACCCGCCACGAAAAATACGTGAATTCGCTGCGCCGCCTGCTGCCGTTCCTCGCCTGGTTCCCGGTGACGCGCGAAACGCTGCGCGCGGACTTCCTTGCCGGGCTGGCCGTCGCGCTCGTCCTGATCCCGCAGTCGATGGCCTACGCCCAGCTGGCCGGCATGCCGGCCTGGTACGGGCTCTACGCCGCTTTCCTGCCGGTGCTGGTCGGCGCCCTGTGGGGGTCCTCGCGCCAGCTCGCCACCGGGCCGGTCGCCATGGTGTCGCTCCTGACGGGCGCCACCCTCGCGCAGTTCGCCGCGCTCGGCTCCGATGCGTTCGTGTCGCTCGCCATCCTGCTCGCGCTGATGGTCGGCCTCCTGCAACTTGCAATGGGCGCGCTCAAGCTCGGCGCCATCGTCAGCTTTCTTTCGCACCCGGTCATCGTCGGCTTCACCAACGCCGCGGCGATCATCATCGCGCTGTCGCAACTGCACCGTATCCTCGGCATTTCCGTGAGCCGCAGCGAGAGCTTTCTCGCCGACCTCTGGGGCGTGGTCCGGCAGGCCGGCGAGACCCACGTTCCGACGCTGCTGATGGCGCTGGCCGCGCTGGCCATCATGATCGCCCTGCGCCGCTACGCCCCGAGATGGCCCGGCGTGCTGATCGCCGTGGCGGTCACCACCGTGGCGAGCTGGCAGATCGGCTTCGAGCGCAAGGGCGAAGCGCCGCTGTCCGCGATCGCCGACAGCGAAGTGCGCCTGCTCGCCACCGAGTACGCCTCCGCCGTCGCCCACGTCGCGCGGCTCGAGCAACTCGCCGTCGCCAAGTCGGCCGACCTCCGTCAAGCGGAAAAAGCCGGCGAGGAAAGCGGACAGCGCCATCTGGCGCTGCGCTACGAGATCGAGGTCATCCGCCTCGAGATCCAGGACGCCGAGCGCGAGAACCGGGTCCGGGCCCGCGCGCTGCGCAAGTTCGTCTTCGAGCGCGGCACGGATGCGCCGGGCGCGGAGGCGCGCCTGCATCTCTCCGGCGACGCCGGCCCCGCCAGCACGGACGGCCACCGCTGGCGCATCGGCAGGATTACGGACGAACGGCTGGAGCTGATCGGCGGCGGCGAAGTGGTGGGCGCCATCCCGGCCGGCCTGCCCGCGTTGCGCCTGCCCGCGTTCAGCTGGGACATGCTGGCCACGCTGCTCTCCACCGCGTTCGTCATCACGCTGGTCGGTTTCATGGAAGCGCTGTCGATCGCGCGGGCGATGGCCACCCGCACCCGCCAGCGCATCGACCCCAACCAGGAACTCATCGGGCAGGGCCTCGCCAACGTCGCCGGCAGCTTCACCCAGTCGTTCCCGGTCAGCGGCTCGTTCTCCCGCTCCGCCGTCAACCTGTCCGCGGGCGCGGTCACCGGGCTGTCGTCGGTGTTCACCTGGCTGTGCGTGCTGCTGACGCTCCTGTTCCTCACGCCGCTGCTCTATCACCTGCCGCAGGCGGCGCTGGCCGCCATCATCATGATGGCCGTGGCGAACCTGGTGAACTTCAGGGCCATCGTGCACGCGTGGAAGGCCCACCCGCACGACGGCGCGGCCGCGGTCGCGACGTTCGCGGCCACGCTGGGCTTCGCCCCGCACCTGGACATCGGGATACTGCTCGGCGCCGGGCTCGCCATCCTGCTCTACCTCTACCGGACCATGCGCCCGCGCGTGGCGGTGCTGGGGCGCCACCCGGACGGGACGCTGCGCGACGCGCAGCTGCACCAGCTCGAAACCAGCGAATACATCATCGTCATCCGTTTCGACGGCTCGCTGTATTTCGCGAACGTGCCGCATTTCGAGGACGCCGTGCTGGCCGAGGTCGCCCGGCGCCCGCGGGTGAAATACGTGCTCATCGTCGCCGACGGCATCAACCAGCTCGACGCATCGGGCGAGGAAGTCATCCGCCACCTGGTGGAGCGGCTGCGCGAGAACGGCATCGGCATCGCCTTCAGCGGACTGAAGCAGCAGGTGCTCGCCGTCATGCGCAGCACCGGGCTGGAGACGGCCATCGGCGAGCAGGACCTGTTCCGCACCGAGGACCAGGCGCTCGATGCCATCCGGCCGCGCATCCAGACGCCGGGCTACGATCCCGCAGCGTGCCCGCTGCGGGCAGCCCATCCTGACGGCCGGCGGATAGAATAGCGTCCGCATGGGCAACCGCCTCACCCGAATCTATACCCGCACCGGCGACGCCGGCACGACCGGCCTCGCGGACGGCTCGCGCGTGGCGAAGGACGCGCCGCGCATCGAAGCGATCGGCGCGGTGGACGAGCTGAACAGCGCGCTCGGCGTGCTGCTGGCGGAGTCTCTCCCCGACGCCGCGCGCGACTGCCTCGTCGGCGTGCAGAACGACCTCTTCGACCTCGGCGGCGAGCTCTCGGTGCCCGGCCACGCCATCATGAGCAAGGCGCACGTGGAGCGGCTCGAGCGCGAGCTCGACCGCCTCAACGCCGGCCTGCCGCCGCTGAAGGACTTCATCCTGCCGGGCGGCACGCGCGCGGCCGCGCTCGCCCACGTGGTGCGCACGGTGTGCCGCCGCGCCGAGCGCAGGCTCGTCACCCTGTCGCGCAAGCAGAAGCTCGCGCCCGCGCTGCCGGCCTACCTCAACCGCCTCTCCGACCTCCTGTTCGTGCTGGCGCGGGAACTGAACCGCGCGGCGGGCCAGCCGGACGTGCTGTGGCAACAGGGCAAAAACCGATGAAGCGTCGCAGATACAGCGTCTCAGATACGGCGTCTCAGATAGATCGTCTCAGGTACGGCGTGCAAG
>CAZOQY010000070.1:0-12448 GCA_964581835.1 uncultured Streptomycetaceae bacterium
GATCATGTCGGCGAACTGGGCGGGCGTGCCGGTCGCCGGCTCGACGCCGTCCGCCTGCAGCCTCGCCAGCACGTCGGGCAGCCTGATCACCGCGGCCGTTTCCTGGTTCAACCGGTCGATCGCGACGCGCGGCGTATCCGCCGGCGCCAGCAATCCGTACCAGGTCATCAGCTCGTAGCCCGGCACGCCGGACTCGGCGATCGTCGGCACGTCGGGCATTGCGCTCACCCGCTTCGGCGTCGAAACGCCCAGCACGCGCACGCGGCCGGTGCGGGCGTGCTGCAGGGCATTCACCGCGCTGGTGAACAGCGCGTGGATCTGGCCCGCGATCACGTCCACCGCCGCCGGGCCGGCGCCCTTGTACGGCACGTGGATCATGCGTATGCCGGCGCTCGACTGCAGCAGCTCGCCGGCAAGATGGCCGGTGCTGCCGACGCCGCCGGAGCCGTAGTTGATCTGGCCGGGCCGCGATTTCGCCAGCGCGATGAACTCCCGCGTCGTCTTCACGGGCAGCGAAGGATGCACCACCAGCACCTGCGGCACCACGCCGATCAGCGTGATCGGCGCGAGGTCGCGGACGACGTCGTACGGCAGTTTGCGGTAGATCGCGGGATGCACGACCAGCGAGCCCGACACGAACAGTATCGTGTAACCGTCCGGCGGCGACTTGGCCACCGCCGCCACCGCGATGGTGCCGCCGGCGCCGGTGCGATTCTCGACGATGACGGACTGGCCGAGGCGCTCGGTAAGCCTCAAGGCGATCGACCGCGCCACGACATCGGTCCCGCTGTTGGGGCCGGGACCGACGACGAAGCGCACCGGCTTCGCCGGGTATGACTGCGCGTTCGCGCCGGTCATGCCCAGGCACAAGGCAAAAGGCACAAGGCACAAGGAAAACCCGGCTCTCATCACTCGTCACCCGTACTCGTCACTCGTCACCGGCTTTTCGGCTCAGAAGCCGAATAGCCTCTGTGGATTGTCGACCAGTATCTTCCTGCGCTGCGGCTCGTCCGCCCACACCGCCAGCAGGTTGAAGAGCTCGGTCGAGGACACCTTGTCGGCGAACGACAGGTGCGGGAAATCACTACCCCAGATGATGCGGTCGGGCACAGTTTCGATCAGCGCGCGCGCCATCGGCGCGGCGTCGGCGAAGCCCGGCGCGACCGACATGCGGTAGGTGCCGGTGAACTTGACCCAGCACCTGTCGGAGTCGCGCAGGTAGGCGAGGAATTCCTGGAAACCCGGCTGCTGCGGCCCGTCCTTCGCCAGGAACATGCCCATGTGCGCCACCGTGTGCACCGACTTCAGCTTGCGCATCTCGGGCAGCAGCTCGCGCGTGAGCCAGCCCGGCGTGAGGAAATCGAGCATCCAGCCGCGCGCGGCGCAGCGCGCGTCGAGCGTGTGGATGCGCGAGAGCATGTTCTTCGAATAGCCCGGCTCGAACGGCTTGATCGGGTTCTCGTTGATGCGGATGCCGCGCACGCCGATCTTGTGGAGGCGGTCGAACTCCGAATCGGGCGCGTCCTGGGCGATATCGACGATGCCGCGGCACTTCGCGATGCCGACCTCGCGCATGGCGTCGAGCATGCAGTCGTTGTTGCGGCCGTAGGCGGAGGGCTGCACGAAGACGTAGCGTTGCATGCCGAGGTGGCCGGCCAGCTCGAGGAAAGCCTCGAGCGGCTCGTGCGGCGGCGTGTAGCGGATGTCCGCGCCGTAGGGATACTGGCCGGGCCGGCCGAACACGTGGAAATGGCTGTCGCAGGACAGCGCCGGCGCCTTGAATGCCGGCACGCCTTCTTCCTTGTGAGACAAGATTTACTCCTGTGGTCGGGTTACCGGGTGGATGCATCCAGGAGAAGGAGAAAAGCCGAAAGGGAAAGTGTCGATTGCCGGCCGTTCGGCTGCGCGACTTCGGCCCTTGTCCCTTTCCCCTTTTACCTTTTCCCTTATCTTTTCAGGAACAGCTCCTCCCAGAGCTTGTCCCACTTCGACGCCTCGTCCAGCGCCATCGCGGGGTCGAGATAGGTGTGCTCGAAGTTGCTCAATTTGGACTGGACCCTGCGGTTGACCGGCGGGCGCCCCATCGATTCGTACAGGCGCTGGCCTTCATCCGCGGACAGGACGAAATCTGCGTAGAGCAGCGCGGCCGCCGGGTGCGGTGCGTTACGCGAGATGCCCAGCCCCTGCGTGCGCGCAATCGCGTCGATCGGCTCGAAGTCGATCGGCGCCCCTTTGCGCTTGAGCGTCTCCACGTTGGAACTGTAGGCGGTCAGGCCTACGGGGATCTCGCCCGCGGCGATCAGCTGCGCGAGCAGGACATGGCCCTTGCGCACCTCGGGCCGCATCTCCGAGAGCTTGCGGAAGAACGCCATGCCCTCCGCCTCCCCCCATTTCTTGATGAGGGTCGCCATCCACTCGGCGTCCCCCGTCTCGATACCCAGCTTGCCCTTCCACTTCGGATCGACGAATCCCTTGAGCGACTTGGGCAGGTCCTCTTTCTTCACCAGGTTGGTGTTGTAGCCGACGACAAAAAACTGCAGGCGGTCAGGCAGCCACATGCGGTGCTTCGGCACGCCGGCGGCAGGCAGGTCGGCGAGATGCGGCGTGAAGTACGGCGTCAGGATCTGCTCCCGCGACAGGGATTCCATCTCCGGCCCGTTGGTCGCGATCACGTCCGCGGTGTGGCGCCCCGCCTTGGCCTCGCTCACGGCGCGCTGGACCACGCGCTCGGACAGCGCCCGCCACAACTCCACTTTCAAGCCGTATTTCTTCTCGAACGCCGCCACCATCGGCTTGGCCTCGGACGGCGCGAGCGAGGTGTAGATGGTCAGCGTGCCTTCCTGCTTCGCGCGCTCGATGAGGCGCTTCTCGCGGTCCGGCCCCTGGTAATTGAGTATTTCATCGGGCTTGCCCTGGGCAAACACGACGCCCGGCTGCAGGGCGGCCAGCAACATCAGCAAAGCAATCGATTTCTCAAGCAGTCGCATAGTTGGTCTCCTCGAAGGCTAGGCCCGCTTCTGTGCCGGCGCGGGTTGATAACCGAGCCGCTGTGATACGGCGTCGGTCGCCGCCATCAGCTCGCGTGCATAGGATAGCAGCACTTTCTTGGTCATGCGATGCGCCGGCCCGGCGATGCCGATGGCGGCGATCACGTTGCCTGCGTCGTTGCGCACCACGGTCGCGATGCTGCGCAGGCCGGCCTCGATTTCCTCGTCCTCGATCGCGTAGCCGCGCGCGCGCACGCTTGCCAGTTCCTGGCGAAACGCCTGCGGGCCGGAGATCGTGTTTACCGTCCGTTGCGGCAGGCCGTTCGCGATCGCCGCATCGATGAAGGCTTCCGGCTGGTGCGCGAGCAGGGCCTTGCCGAGCGCGGTGCAGTGCAGCGGCGCGCGCACGCCGAGGCCGAAGCCCATGCGGATCGCGCGCCGGCTCTCGATGCGGTTGACGTACAGCACGGAAAACTCGTCGAGAACGGCAAGGTGCACCGTCTCGCCGGTCTTCTCCATCAGCGCCTTCAGCTGCGGCCGCGCTTCCGCGCTGACGTCCATCTTGCGGCGCACCAGCGCGCCCAGCTCGAACAGCAGCAGGCCGAGCCGGTACTTGCCGTCGCGCGAGCCGCGCTCGAGGATGCGCTCGCGCACCAGCGTCGAGGCAAGGCGGTGCACGGTGCTCTTGGCGAGCGCGAGGCGCTTCGCCAGGTCGCTCACGCCGATTTCGAACTCGTCGTCGGAGAAAACCTTGAGCAACCGCATCGCGTTGGCGACGGAGGACAGGCGCGTGCGCTTGCGAACGGCTTTGGACATGGGAGCGCAGGAACAGAGGCGGGAAATTGACGGTCAAAATATTGTATGGTCAACTGAACCCGGCGTGCAACGAATAAAAGAACCGTGTTCCACATAGGGGAACTGGGCAAAGGAGGCTCCATGGCGACCGGCAACGGCGCGACTTTCCAGAACGACCTGCGCGAGTTCATCACCGCCGTCGAGAAGCGCGGCGAGCTCGCCCACGTGAAGAACGCGCACTGGGACCGGGAACTGGGCGCGGTGACCGAAACGCTCTACCGCCAGAAGGTGGAGAAGGCGCCGATGCTGCTGTTCGACGAGGTGCCCGACTACCCCAAGGGCTGGCGCTGCGCCTACGGCATGTTCGGCTCGCCCTACCGCCTGTCGCTGGTGCTCGGCATGGAACCGTCGCTCTCCAACGACCGCAAGGAGATGCTCGACCATTACCGCAAGCACATCAAGAAAGGCTTCAAGCGCGTGCCGCCGAAGATCGTGAAGGACGGGCCGGTGCTCGAGAACGTAATGCGCGACGGCGACGTCGACATGCTGAAGTTCCCGGTGCCGGTCCACCACGAGGACGACGGCGGCCGCTACATCGGCACCGCCTGCGGCGTGGTCACGCGCGACCCCGACACCGGGCGCGTCAACGTCGGCACCTACCGCGTGCAGGTGCTGGGGCCGGACCGTTGCGCCTCTTACATCTCCAACGGCAAGCAGGGCCGCATCCACCGCGACAAGTATCTGAAGGCCGGCAAGCCCTGCCCGGTCGTGATCATCGTCGGCGCCGACCCCATCACCTACCTCGCGGCCGGCTTCACCATGCCCGACTCGATGCCGGAGTACGAATGGGCCGGCGGACTGATGGACCGGCCGATGGAGCTGATCGAAGGCGAAGTGACGGGGCTGCCCTTTCCCGCGCGCTCGGAAATCGTGATGGAGGGCGAGATCTCCGCCACCGAGACGGCGCTCGAAGGACCGTTCGGCGAGTGGCACGGCTACTACGCCGGCGACGCCCAGCACGAGCCGGTCATCCACATCAAGCGCATCTACCACCGCTCGAACCCCATCCTCACCTGCGCCGCGAGCCAGAAACCGCCGCACTCGCACCTGTTCGAGCGCTGCTTCCTGCGCTCCGCGGGACTGCTCGACGCGCTCGAAGGCGCCGGCATCCCCGACGTCAAGGGCGCCTGGCTGCACCAGGCCGGCGCCGGGCGGACTTTCCTGGCCGTCTCCATCAAGCAGCGCTATTTCGGCCACTCGACGCAGGTCGGGCTGGTCGCCTCGCAGGTCGCGTCGGTCGGCTACGTCAGCCGCTGGATCGTGGTGGTGGACGACGACGTCGACCCCACCGACATCCACGACGTGATCTGGGCGATGGGTACGCGCTGCGACCCGAAATCGCGAACCACCGTGCTCGACCACTGCTGGTCGTCGCGCCTCGACACGCTGGTCACCGACAAGAACCTGCCCTACAACACGCGCATGGTGATCGACGCCTGCCGCCCCTACGAACGGCTCGACACCTTCCCCAAGGTCTGCCAGAGCTCGCCGGAACTGGCCGCGAAAGTGCGGGCCAAGTACCCCGACCTCTACCGCTAGTTCGTCGCAGATATGGCGTCTCAGGTGAAGCGTCTCAGATACTGCGTCGCAGGTACTGCGTCTCAGATACGGCGCTTTATCTGCAACGCCTCATCTGCAACGCTTCATCTGCAACGCCTTACCTGAAACGCCTCATCTGAGACGATTCTGACAATGGCAGAAAAGAAGCCAGGCCACAGCCTTGCCGACCACGAGTACGGCACGGGCCTGGGCCACAGCCACGACGGCGACGGGGCGTTCGACCACGATCACGACCACGACGACTTCGGCGAGGAAGGCTCGCCGGAAGACAACCCGTTGTGGATCCAGGACCACGTCTCGCTTACCAGCGTCGGCATGGACATCGGCTCCTCCGGCACGCAGCTCATCTTCTCGCGCATCCACCTGCGCCGCCTGGGCGAGGATCTGTCGAGCCGCTACTGCGTGGTCTCGCGCGAGACGCTGTTCCAGTCGCCGGTCGCGCTGACGCCGTACAAGGACCAGACGTTGATCGACGAGGAAAAACTCGCCGACATCATCGACGAGGCCTACGCGCAATCGGGGCTGCACCCGGACAGCATCGACTCCGGCGTGGTGATCCTCACCGGCGAAGCATTGCGCCGGCAAAACGCGCAGGCGATCTCGGAGCTGCTCGCCGAGAACGGCGGCGAATTCGTGTGCGCCGCGGCCGGCCATCACCTCGAAGCCATGCTCGCCGCGTTCGGCTCCGGCGCGGCGCGCGTCTCGCACGCCGAGGGCAAGCGCATCCTCAACGTCGACATCGGCGGCGGCACGACCAAGCTCGCGCTGGTGGAAGGCGGCCGCATAACCGCCATGGCCGCGGTGCATATCGGCGGGCGGTTGCAGGTGGTGGACGGGAACGAGCGCATCGTGCGGCTCGACCCCGCCGGGCGCCACCTCGCCGCGGAAGCCGGCTACGACTGGAAACCGGGCGACCGCGCGCCGCGCGCGGACATGGCGCGCGTCGCGGCCTGGATGGCCGATGCGCTGATCGCGGCGATACTTAGCCGGCCGCTGCCGCACACGATCGGGCGCCTCTACCTCACCGACCCGATCGCGGAACTCGGGCGCGTCGACGGCGTCATGTTCTCCGGCGGCGTGGCCGAGTACGTGTACGGACGGGAAGCGCGCGACTTCGGCGACATGGGCAAGCTCCTCGGCGGCGCCATCGCGCAGCGTCTCGCGGCCGGCGCGCTGCCCTGGCCGCTGCTGCCGGCGGGCGAATGCATACGCGCCACCGCGGTCGGCGCCTCCGAGTACAGCGTCCAGCTCTCCGGCAACACCATATACATATCGAGCCCGGGCGAGTTGCTGCCGCGCAAGAACCTGCAGGTGCTGCAGCCTCCCTACGCCTGCGGCGAGGAGATCGACGCCGCGGCGCTCGCGCGCGCGATCCGCGGCCACTTCACCGCGTTCGATCTCGAGGAAGGCGAATCCGAGGTCGCGCTCGCGTTCCGCTGGGCCGGCGCGCCGGCTTACCAGCGCATCGCCGCATTCGCCAGGGGCATCGTCGACGGGTTGCCGCGCACGATTGCCGGCGGCAAGCCGCTCTATCTCGTGCTCGACGGCGACATCGCGCAGACCCTCGGCGCGATCCTGCGCGAAGAGCTGAAGATCGAGAACGAGATCCTGGTGATCGACGGCGTGACGCTGTGGGACCTCGACTACATCGACCTCGGCCGCATCCGCCTGCCCTCGCACACCGTGCCGGTCACGATCAAGTCGCTGGTGTTCAGCGAGGATCCGCGCCACCCCAACGACCCGGGGCGCCACCATCACGGCGAGGAAGTGCACTATCATACCCACGAGCACGTTCATGACCACGGCCACGATCACGGGATCGGCCACCACCATCACCATGGGCATGGCCATCATCACCATAAACACCACCATGATAAATAAGATGACAAACGAGATGACGGGCGAGATCCCGAGGAGGATGGGTGGAAGCCGTAGCTGACCCGCGTGGCGCGCAGGCCGCGCGCTCCCGTTTCGACATCAAGTGGCTGGTGCTGGGCGCCTGCATCGCCCTCGTCGCCTACCTCGCGCTGATCCCGCTCGGCTTCCTGCTGTGGCAGAGCTTCTTCACGCCGCACACGGCGGCCAGGGCGGCCGAGTTCACGCTGCAGAACTACGCGAAGGCCTACTCGAGCGTCCTGACGGCGAAGCTCTTTCTCAATTCCCTGGTGTTCGCCGCCGGCACCGCCGCCTTCTCGTTGATCGTCGGCACCACGCTGGCGTGGATGAACGAGCGCACCAACACCCCGTTCAAGCGCCTGTTCTTCGGACTGGCGCTGGTGCCGCTGATCATTCCCGGCATCCTCTTCACCATCTCCTGGATCATGCTGGCGAGCCCGAAGATCGGCATCTTCAACCTCGTGCTGCAGAGCTGGTTCGGCACGGACTACGTATTCTTCAACGTCTACACGATGTGGGGCATGATCTGGGTGGACGGCCTGCACTATTCGCCGATGGCGTTCCTGCTGATGACCGCGGCGTTCCGCTCGATGGACCCCGCGCTCGAGGAGTCCGCCGCGATGAGCGGCGCCAATCTCTGGCAGGTCGTGCGGCGCATCACCCTCGCGCTGTCGTGGCCGGCGATCTTCGCCACCCTGCTGATCCTGTTCGTGCGCGCGATCGAGTCGTTCGAAGTGCCGGCGCTGCTCGGCATGCCGGCCGGCATCTTCGTTTTCACCTCCGCGATCTACGAGGCGATCCACCGCTATCCCAGCCAGGTCGGGCTCGCCGCGTCCTACGGCGTGACTCTGCTCGTGCTCACCTCGGCCGGCGTGTGGTTCCAGTCGCGGCTCGCCAGCGCCGGCCAGCGCTACTCGACCGTCACCGGCAAGGGCTTCCGCCCGCGCCGCATCGACCTCGGGCCGTGGCGCTGGGTGACGGCGGCGATCTTCGTCGTCTACTTCCTGCTGATCGTCGCGGCGCCGCTGTTCGTGCTGGTGTGGTCCTCGATCCAGAAGTACTACAGCGTGCCGTCGATGGCGGCGCTCGCCAACCTGACGCTCGACCCCTACCGCTTCGTCCTCTCGCACCCGACCTTCCTGCGCGCGGTCGGCAACAGCCTGCTGCTGTGCGTGGGCTCCGCGACGATCATCATGATGGTGACCGCGGTCATCTGCTGGATCACGGTGAAGACCCGCATCCCGGGGCGCTGGCTGCTCGACAACCTCGCTTCGCTGCCGATCGTCTTCCCGGGGCTGGTGCTGGGCCTCTCGATCATGGTGTTCTACCTCAACGTCGACGTCGGCATCTACGGCACCATCTGGATACTGCTCCTCGCCTACGTCACGCGCTTCATGCCCTACGGCATCCGCTACAACACCGCCTCCATGCTGCAGATCCACAAGGAGCTCGAGGAATCCGCGGCGATGAGCGGCGCCTCCTGGGGCTCGGCCTTCGTGCGCATCGTGCTGCCGCTGTTGAAGCCCGGACTGATCGCGGGCTGGATCTACATCGCCATCGTGTCGCTGCGCGAACTGTCGAGTTCGATCCTGCTCTACAGCCCCGGCACCGAGGTGGTCTCGATCATGATCTGGGAACTGTGGGAAAACGGCCAGTACGTGGAATTGTCCGCGCTCGGCGTCATGCTGATCGTCCTGCTGTTCGTAATGGTGATGCTCGCGCAGCTCGCGGGCAGCCGCTTTGGAGTCAAGGAGACCTGATGCCCTCGTCACCCGTCACCCGTCACTCGTCACCGAGCGAAGCCCCATGCTCAGCGTGAAACTGCTCAACACCGAGTACGCCGGCGAAGGCGGCGAGATCGTCCGCGCCGCGCGCGACGTCAGCTTCGACGTGCCCGAGGGCAAGCTGTTCACCCTGCTCGGGCCCAGCGGCTGCGGCAAGACCACGACGCTGCGCTCGATCGCGGGGCTGGAGCGGCCGAAATCCGGCGAGATCACGCTCGGCGGGCGCGCGGTCTACGCCTCCGCCGGCGGCATCTTCATCGCGCCCAACGAGCGCAACATCGGCATGGTGTTCCAGTCGTACGCGATCTGGCCGCACATGACCGTTTTCGAGAACGCGGCGTTCCCGCTGAAAGTCGGCCGGCGCAAGCTCGACGCCGCCGCCATCCGCGAGCGGGTCATGCGCGTGCTCGCCATCGTCGCGATGGACGCGCTGGCGGAGCGCCCGGCGACCAACCTCTCGGGCGGCCAGCAGCAGCGCCTCGCGCTCGCCCGCGCGCTGGTGATGGAGCCGCAACTGCTGTTGCTCGACGAGCCGATGTCCAACCTCGACGCCAAGCTGCGCGAACACATGCGCTTCGAGCTGAAGCGCATCCAGCGCGACACCGGCGTCACCACGGTCTACGTCACCCACGACCAGGCCGAGGCCCTCGCCCTCTCCCACGAGATTGCCGTGATGAGCGACGGCGTCATCATGCAGATCGGCTCGCCGCGGGAGATCTACGAGCGCCCGCGCAGCCGCTTCGTCGCCGATTTCATCGGGCGCACCAACCTGCTGGCGGCAAAGGTGGTCTCGGCCGGGGGCAACGGACAGTATCGCGTCGGCACGGTGCTGGGCGAGCTGACCGCCATCTCCACCGACTCGCTCGCGCCCGGCGCCGCGGTAACGCTCTCCATCCGGCCGGAGGACATCGATCTCTCGGAAGCCCGGCCCGGCGGCCCCAACGTCTGCGGCGGCACCGTGAGCTCCAAGGTATTCCTCGGCGACACCGTGGATTTCCAGGTCGCGGTCGGCGACCAGCTCGTGCTCGCCCGCGCCCACCCCTCGCTGCGCACGCCGGTGGGAGACCCGATTTTCCTCTCCATCAGCACGGAGAAGTGCGTCGCGTTGGCGAACGCGTGACGATTGGAGTAAATTTTCGGCATGAGAACCAAGGAGTCGGATATGGCCAAGACGGCGATGGTTTCGGACGAGATGGCGAAAAAATTCGCCACGGAAAAAGAGACGCCCTACACGCGCTGGGTAAAGGCCGAGGGCCTCGACCTGATCCCCTCGTTCTACGTGCCCGACCTCAACACCGTGGAGCTGAAGCCGTGGGCGCGCCGCGGCGGCCGCGGCGTCTACATGAACCACGACGCCTCGCGCACCTCGAACGACTGCTACGTGTGCGAGATACCCGCCGGCGGCAAGCTCGCGCCGCAGCGCCAGCTGTTCGAGGAAATGGTCATGATCCTCTCCGGTCGCGGCTCGACCGCGGTGTGGAACGATGCCGGCCAGCGCATCACCTTCGAGTGGAAGGCCGGCGCCCTCTTCGCCATCCCGGTCAACGCCTGGCACCAGCATTTCAACGGCGCCGGCGGCGAGCCGGCGCGCTTCGTCGCGGTCACCAACGGCCCGGTCGTCATGAACATCTACGACGACCCCGAATTCGTCTTCAACACGAAGCACGACTTCAAGGGCCGCTTCGCCGGCGAGCCGGACTACTTCGCGCCGAAAGGCGAGCAGAAAGGCTTCCTGCTCGACACCAATTTCGTCGCGGACGCGGTCAACCTGCCGCTGATCACCGCCAGGGAGCGCGGCGCGGGCGGCGGCCACATCCGCTTCAACATGGCCAAGAGCTCGATGAACAGCCACATCTCGCAATTCCCGATCGGCACCTACAAGAAGGCCCACGCCCACGGGCCAGGCGCGCACGTGATCATTCTCTCCGGCGAGGGCTACTCGCTGATGTGGCCGGAAGGCGAGGAGCCGCGCCGCTACGACTGGCACGTCGGCACGATGATCGTGCCGCCCAACATGTGGCAGCACCAGCACTTCAACACCGGCACCACGCCGGCGCGTTACCTCGCGTTCAAGCACGAAGGCGTGGCGATCCGCAACGCGCAGGGCGTGCCCAAGGCCTGGATCAGCCGGCGCGTGGGCGGCGACCAGATAGACTACGCCGACGAGCCGGCGCAGGTGCGCAAGTGGTTCGCCGAGGCGCTCGCGAAGAACAACCTCAAGTCGCGGATGGACGAGGCCTACCAGGCGGAAGTCGCCACGCTTCCGCCGAAAGCCGCGTAGCCTCCGCCTGCAAGGAAAAAGATAAAAGCGGAAAGGGAAAAGAGTCCGGCAATGACCGCCCGGCCCGCGACGTTTTTAAAACAGACGAAAAGACTATCGAGGAGAAATCATGAAACTCAGACACCTTTCCCTTTTCCCTTTCCTCTTTTCCCTTTTGCTGGCGCCCGCCGCGGCCCAGCAATCACCGGCCGCCTACCAGGGCGCCGACCGCACGCAGCGCCTGCTCGAAGGCGCGAAGAAAGAGGGCACGCTCAATCTCTACACCTCCGCTTCCACCGGCGACATTAGCGCGCTGACCGCCGCGTTCGAGAAGAAATACGGCATCAAGGTCAACGTCTGGCGCGCCGGGTCGGAAGCGATCCTGCAGCGCACCGTGACCGAGGCGCGCGGACGCCGCTTCGAGGTGGACGCCTTCGAGACCAACGCGCCCGAGCTGGAGGCCCTGCACCGCGAGAAACTCCTGCAGGAAGTGAAGTCGCCCCATATCACCGAGCTGATCCCGCAGGCGGTCCCGGCGCACCGCGAGTGGATCGCCACGCGGCTCAACATCTTCGTCGCCGCCTACAACACCAACCTGGTGAAGAAGGAAGACCTGCCGAAGACCTGGCGCGACCTGCTCGACCCCAAGTGGAAAGGCAAGCTCGGCATCGAAGCCTACGACCACGACTGGTACATGGGCGTCATCGGCGAACTGGGCGACGCCGGGCACAAGCTGTTCCGCGAGATCGTCGCGACCAACGGCATGTCTGTGCGCAAGGGGCATACCCTGCTCTCCAACCTGGTGGTCTCGGGCGAGGTGCCGATCGCGCTGACGGTCTACCACTACCGCGCCGAGGCCCTCAAGACCAAGGGTGCGCCCATCGACTGGTTCGTGTTCCCGCCGGCGATCGCCCGTCCCAACGGCGTGGCGATGGCGCGCAACGCCCCGCACCCCCACGCCGCCGCCCTCTTTTTCGACTTCATGCTGAGCGACGGGCAACAGGTTCTGCTGAAACGCAATTTCACGCCCAGCAACGCGAAGCTGGTGACCGCTCTGAAAAGCACGCCGCCGTTCAAGATCGTCGATCCCAAGACCATCATCGACG
>CAZOQY010000071.1:0-2900 GCA_964581835.1 uncultured Streptomycetaceae bacterium
CAGTTCGCCGAGCATGCGGAAAACGGCCCAGTTCGGGCAGGGATCGGTAGCCTGCGCCATGTTGCCCCACGGCAGCGGGATGCCGTTGCCGCGGTACACCGCGCGCAGGTGCCCGGGCGGGTAGGCGTCGAAGAAGTGCCAGTACGGGTAGGGCGAGACCTTGGTCATGCGCCGCATCACCGCGGCGGGCGTGAGATCGATCCGCTCGCCGGCCTCGACGCGGTAGGACTCGCGCGCGAGAAAGCGGCGGAAAGGGATCTTGGGGCACAACAGCGCGCCGGCGAAAAAGCTGCACTCGAAATCGCGCCACGCGTGCAGGACGTCCTGCGCGCTCAGGCCGGCGGCGGCGCCCGCGCCGCCTTCCGGGCTGCCGCCCATTTCCCCGCCGGTGGCGTGCGCGGACTTGAGCCCGTCTCCCCCGTGCAGCACCAGGTGGGCCAGGTGCGTGGCGAGATCGAACTTGAGGCGCGCCGGGTCGGATTGCAGTTGCCGGTTCAGGTACACCGTGCGCGGGGACTCGAAGAACGACCGCACCATGCTGCGCGTTTCGCGGTTGCTGTCGCGCGCGAGCACGGGCTTGCGGTCGAACCAGCGCAGGGTGAGACCGTGCCTGCGGCACAAGCGCATCAGGTCTTCGGCGTCGAGCGGGAACCGCCGTTCGCCCACGTTCTCCGCCGCGCGTTCCAGGTCCGGGAAGTCGTTGCGCGACATCTCCTGGTGAGAGCGGATCAGCAGGTGCGCGAACTGCTGGCCGGTGGTGCCGGTCTGCGCCAGCAGTTCCGGAATTGCCGCGCGCAGCACTTCCTTCGAGAACAGGAACGCCGGTTCGAGCGGCACGCCCGCGGCCCCGCCGGCGCGCTCCCGGAACTCGGTGACCGTCGTCTCCGGGTTGCCGTCGAGAAACCAGGCCGGCTCGCGCTGGAACAGGGACGAGAGCAGGGCGAGCACTTCGGGCGACGGCACCCGCCGGCCGCTCTCGATCATGCTGAGGTAAGGCACCGAGGGCGCCCGCCTCGGATCCATCTGCGTGCAGCGCGCCGACAGCTCCTCCAGGGTGAGCCCGTTGCGCTTGCGCAGGGCGCGCAGCTTGGTCCCGAGAAAGTGGCTGTTGCGGGTCGCCAGCGCGGGAGCTTTAGTCATGTGAAATTAACACTGTGAAATTTTATGTGTGAAATTTTAACTCCCAAAGTGCTAAAAAGATACCGGTCCGCGCCGCCGTGCGGCGGGACGGGCCTGGCCCACGACTGACGGAGAGACCATCATGAAACGCGACATACTCATCCTGGGGGCGTCCTACGGCTCGCTCCCCGGCACCAAGCTGCTGATGGCCGGGCACCGGGTCACGCTGGTCTGCACCGGGCCCACCGCCGAACTGATCAACCGAGAGGGTACCCGGGTGCGTTTCCCGGTCCGCGGCAGGGAGGCGCCGGTCGAAATCGCCTCCGCGGGACTGCCGGGCGCGCTGCGCGCGATCACGCCCGAGCAGGCCGATCCGGACCGGTTCGACCTCGTCGTGCTGGGCATGCAGGAGTCCCAGTACGGCTCCCCCGCGGTACGGCAGCTGATGCGCCGCATTGCCGCCTCGCGCAAGCCTTGCCTCGCGATCATGAACATGCCGCCGCTGCCGTATCTCAAGCGCATACCCGGGCTCGCGACGGAAGCGCTGGAAGGGTGCTACGCCGACCCCGGGGTCTGGGCGGACTTCGACCCGGCGCTGATCACGCTCGCGAGCCCCGACCCCCAGGCGTTTCGCCCGGTGGACCAGCCTAAGAACGTGCTCGAGGTGGGGCTGCCCACCAATTTCAAGGTGGCGCGCTTCGATGCCGAGGCGCCGACCGCCCTGTTGCGCGAACTGGAAGCCGACATCGAGGAGGCCCGGTTCCGCGATGAGGGCGGCACGGTCGAGGTGCCGGTGAAGCTCAAGGTGCACGACTCGGTCTACGTGCCGCTTGCCAAGTGGCCGATGCTGATTGCCGGCAACTACCGTTGCATACGGCCCGACGACATGATCCCCATCAGGGAAGCGGTGCACGGCAACGTCGCCAAGTCCCGCGAGATCTACGACTGGGTCGCGGCGCTGTGCGGCAGGCTGGGCGCCGAGTCGGCCGACCTGGTCCCGTTCGACAAGTACGCCAAGGCCGCCGAGACGCTCGGCAAGCCCTCGTCCGCGGCGCGCGCGTTGTTCGGCGGCGCCAAGCACATCGAGCGGGTGGACAGCCTGGTGCGGCGCATCGCCCGCCAGCTGGGCCTGGATTCCGACACGCTGTGCGAGATCGTCGCGCTGGTGGACGATCGCCTGGTGAGGAATCGTCTGGCCGGTTGAGGCAAGGCAGAAGGGCGGCCGAGCCGCCCCTGTTTGCGTCAGCGCGGGAAAAGCTGGCGATGCGCCTTGATTTCCAGCGGGCGTGGCCGTGCCGCTTGCTCCTGCGCGGCGGGCCCGTGGCCTGGCGCGAGGATGCGTTGGCTTGCATCCCACGCAAGCCCGAAGATCCGCTCGAATCGCTCCGCGGCCTCGAACGCGGCGGCGTGACGGTGCTGCAGGTGCTGCGGCAGCCTGGCGAGCGCTTCTTTCCAGAACGATGTGGTCATGATTTCCTTTCTCGACGTTTGTTGGCAGTGGCCTGTCCATAAGCGACATCCGTGCCAGTCGTGACAAACGTCTCGAATTCGGGCGTTCACGCGCCGCAAGATGCGCTGGCACACGCGCCAATGTCGCCTGAGAGAGACGCGATCCGGGAAATGCCGGCTAATCGGTTGAAGCAGCGAACGGTTGCCGTGTCGCCAGCAAGCGTCAGGCGAAAGGCGAAAGGCGAAAGGCGAAAGGCGAAAGGCGAAAGGCGAAAGGCGAAGCAGAGCCCTGATTGACGGGTTTTACTTCCGCCTTCCTCCTTCCGCCTTGA
>CAZOQY010000071.1:3000-7208 GCA_964581835.1 uncultured Streptomycetaceae bacterium
CGAAGCAGAGCCCTGATTGACGGGTTTTACTTCCGCCTTCCTCCTTCCGCCTTGATTGTCAGTCGTTGCCGGCGTATTTCCCGGCCGTATCCGGGAACAGGTTCTTGACGATCTTGAACTTGGTGACGTCCACGGTGCCGTCCATGTGGAGGTACATGGAGGCGTCGCGGTAGAGCTTCTCGATGCCGAACTCGAGCATGGTGCCGTTGCCGCCGTGCAGCTCCATGGCGTTGCGGCAGACGTCGAGCACGGCCTCGGAGGCGTAGAGCTTGACCATGTTGCACAGCACTTCGGCTTCCGGCAGCTTCTCGTCCACGGCGCGCGAGGCTTCGCGCAGCAGGCCGCGCACGGCGCAGATCTTGGTCGCCATCTCGGCCAGCCGCAGCGCGGTGGCCTGGTGCTTTATCAGCTTCTTGCCGCCCTGAACGTAGTCCTGCACGTACTTGGAGGTCTCCTCGAACGCGCGCACGCCGACGCCGATGTTCTTGGAGCCCTGGATGATCTTGCCGGGGCGGAAGTAGACTCCGGCCTTCGCCAGCGCCACGTCTTCCACCAGCAGGTGGTCCTTCGGCACTTCGCAGTTCTCCAGCACGATCTCGCCGTTGTTCATGAAGCGGCCGCCGAGCGTCTCGTTGCAGCGCGCGACCGACAGGCCTGGTGTGTCGCGCGGCACCAGGAAGCAGGAGGTGCCCTTGGTCATGCCGGCGCCGGGCTTGGTGGTCGCGTACACCACGTAGAGCTTGGCGTCCCAGGCGTTGGTGATGAACTGCTTGCGGCCGTTGATCACCCACTTGCCGTTCCTGAACTCGGCCCTGGTGTGCATCATGGCTTCGGGCACGTCATAGGGCAGCCAGCGGTCGGAGGCGCCGCGCGGCTCGGTCAGGCAGTGCGACAGCAGGAAGGTCGGGTCCTTCACCACCTGCGGGAACCATTTTTCCTGGAGGTGGCGGGGCGCGACGTTGCGCAGCAGCACCGAGACCTTCCAGATCTGCACCAGCTTTTCCGCGAGGCCGCAGTCGCCGCGGGAGATCTCTTCCGAGATCACCGCGAAGGTCTGGGTTTCGGTCTTCGGGTCGAGCGGCGTGCCGCCGAATTCCTCGGGAACGCCGAGCGTGCGGATGCCGATCTCGTTGGCTTTTTCGAGGATGGCGCGCGGCAGGCGCTCATCCGGGTTCATGTTCCATTCCGCCTTCCAGTTCCTGCGCACGAACGGGATCACGTGTTCGTTGGAAAACTTGCGGGTGACGTCCCGCATCAGGCGCGTCTCCTCGGGGAGGCCGCGCTCTACCATCTCGTCTAGCAACATCTATGGGTTTCCTGTGGTTGTGGTTCGAATAAAGCCGGTGGCGATACCAGGGATGAGGGCGGAGGGAGGAGGGAGGAGGAGCGAGGGACGGGGAAAAACCAAAATCCGGTTTTGCCTTGTCCTCATCCCTCATCCCTCATCAATCATCCCTCCGGCTTTCTCGCGCTGCTACTGCAGCGGCGAGAAAGCCGCGGGCATGACGATCTTGTTTTCCTGGTGCACCAGCTTCGCGCCGGGCAGGCCCAGCTTCTTCGCGGCGACCGAGGGCGGCCATACGCCGGCGGCGGCGGCCTTGTTGCGCGTCTCCACCCGGTCGTTGAGCGAGGCGTACGGCCAGATGTGCAGGAACTTGTTGAGCGCGCCCAGCTCGGATTTCCAGACCGCGGTCACCGGCCCGAACTTGAGGCGGTCGGGCAGGGCGGCCGCCCACATCGCCTCCATCTTCGCCATCTCGCCGCCGTTGGCGACGGTGTAGGTGCGCATCTCGAAGAACGGGCCCTGCTTGCCGGGCCTGATCTCGGGCGAGAACGGGAAGGCGTGGAAGACGTCGGTGCGCTGGGCGACGATGAACTCGGCGATCTTGGGCGGCCAGTTGCCGGCGAGGGACTTCATCGCCTCGGCGCGCAGCCGGTCGCGCTCCTCCATGTCCTTGTACGGCCAGATGTGGATGATCTGGTTGAGCGGCCCGATCTCGGTGTGGAAGAACGCGGCGAGCGGCGACACCTTCTTGCGGTACTCGTAGGCTTCGCCGAAGCGCTTCTCGACTTCGGGAATCGAATTCGGCTGCACGTCGTAGGTCCGTACTTCGTAGATCATGGCGGCTCCCCCTGGATGGACTTGGATGACGGCGCCCGGATGCGGCAGGCGCCCTTGGAATCAGGCGGGTAACTTTACTGCGAAGCGCGGCCATTGGCCAGCGCGCGCAGTCCACGCTATGGATAAGGCGTGACGAGCGACGGGTGATGAGTGACGGGCGTTATTTCTGCTCGACGAGCTGCCCGATGAGCTTGCGCGCTTCGGGGCTGTACCAGCCCGCCGGTCCCCACAGGCGGGCGAGCACGCTGCCGTTGCGGTCGATGAGATAGATGGCGGGCGTGCCGAACGCGCCGTAGAGCAGGCCGACCTCGCCCTCCGGGTCCAGCAGGACCGGGTAGCTCAGCTTCGACTTCCTGACGAAGGCGAGCGTGTCCTCGCGCTTGTCCTTGATGGCGACGGCCACGACTTCGAGTCCCTTCGGCTTGAATTCGCGGTAGAGCCGCTCCACCGCCGGCAGTTCCTCGCGGCAGAACTCGCACCAACTCGCCCAGAACGCCAGCAACACCACCTTGCCGCGGTAGTCCTTGATGGAATGCTTCTTTCCCGCCGGGTCGGGGAGGATAAAGTCCGGCGCCGCCGGGCGCTCCCTGATTTCCTGCAGCTTCGGCATCGCCTTGAAATCCGGCGCGGCGCCCTGGCCGTGCGCGAGGCCGCCGGGAAAAAGAAAGGCGGCCAGCATGGCCGCCAGCAGCGTGCTCCGACAGGACGGAGCGGTGTTCGGACCCTTCCGACTTTCGCCTTCCGACTTTCGACTTGCTTTCACGTCATCCGTCGCTAGTTGAGTTTTTTCAGTTCCTCGACCAGGAAATCGTTCGAAGGCCACGGATCTTTCGGGCCTACCACCTTCTTGTAGCGGACGACGCCCTGCTTGTCGACGATGAACCAGGCGCGCTGCGCCACCCGGCGCTCGGGGACGAGCACGCCGTAGGCTTCTATCGTTTTCAGGTCCGGCGCGTCGGAGAGCAAAGGATAGTTGAGCTTGATGAAATCGGCGAAGGCCTGCTGAGAAAAGCGCACGTTGGCGCTGATGCCCACGACCTCGGCGCCGGCCGCTTCGAACTTCGGATAGTCGTCCCGACTGGACGACAGTTCCTTTATTCAGGTCGGCGTGAAGTCGATGACGTAGAACTGGATGACCAGGTGCTTCTTGCCGGCGAGATCGGAGAGTTTGAAGTTGCCGCCCCTGGTGCTCGGCAAGTTGAAATCCGGCGCCTTGTCGCCGACCTCGACGGCGGTCGCCGTGCCGGGCAGGCTGGCGAGCGACAGCGCCAGGAGCATCGCCGCGATGAAACGGAATCTCTTCATGGTTCTCCTTACGTGGGTGCGTGCAACCAACTGTGTTAACAACCCTGGCATGCCGATCATTCCCCGGCAGTTGGCATACTCTAACCCCAAACAGAGGCGGGCGTGAAGTTTGGTAGAGTAGGGCCTGATGGAAAGGCATGGCAATGGCCAAGGCGCTGAAGATCGGTCTGATGGTTCCCGCCAACAACACGACGATGGAAGGGGAGATGCTCGAGTGGCTGCCTGCGGGCGCCACCTGCCGCACGCTGCGCATCCCGCGGCAACCCGGGCTGCTGACGAAGGCCACCCTGCCGGCTTACGTGGACCGGGCGATGAAGCTGGCGGAGCGGTTCGCCGAGGAATCCGTGGACCTGGTCGTCTATGGCTGCACCGCCGCGGGCATCCTCGCCGGCCCCGAGCGCGACGCCGGGATCGCCGGCTCGCTCACGAAGATCGCCGGTGCGCCGTGCGTGACCACGGCCAACTCCATGGTGGTCTCGCTGCAGGAGGCGCGCGCGCATGACATCGCGCTCGTGACGCCCTATTCGGCCGAGGTCAACGAACAGTTGAAGGCGTTGCTGGCGCGCTCGAGCATCGGCGTGCGCCGCATGAGCAGCTTCGAGGCGCCGACCGTGGAAGAGCTCGGCAAAATCGACTCGAAACAGGTCGCGGCGCGGGCGCGCGAGACGATGGGCGATGACTGCGATGCGCTGTTCATCGCCTGCTCGCAATTGCCGACCCGCTCGGTGGTCGGCCCGCTGGAGCAGGAATTCAATCGGCCGGTGTGGTCGTCGATCAAGGC
>CAZOQY010000071.1:7308-12444 GCA_964581835.1 uncultured Streptomycetaceae bacterium
TCATGCGGTTTCCCTGACTTTCAGATAGCGCTTCAACACCTCGGCATCCAGCACGACTTTGGGGTCGTACTCGGGCGCGTCTTCCAGTTGCTCGAGGTCGTTCAAGCCGCAGAACTTGTAGATCCGGTTGATCGCCGAGATCAGCCGTACCGGCCGATCCGGGTCGGCGTTGAAATGCTGGTGCACGGTGTTGGGCGGTATGTAGATGAGGTCGCCCGCTTCCCACTCGTAGCGCTTGACCTCGGGCTGCACGATCCAGTGGTAGGTATCGGTGATTTCGACGTCGCAGTCCTGGTGCAGGTCGTAGCCGCGGCCCTCGAGCACGTAGAGGCATTCTTCGGCGAGGTGGCGGTGCTTGCCCGAGCGGCTGCCGCCGGGAATGATCTGCATGTAGGCGTCCACCGTCTCCATGCGCGTGTTCATGCCCTCGTTCAGCAGGTGCTTCAACAGGCCCTGCCGGGACATTTCCCACGGCATGTCTTCCGGTCGCACGATCTTCTTGCGCTTGGCGTTGCGCGCCGGCGCGTTGGCGACGTCGTCCAGCATGCCCTGGTAGAGCTTGCCGCTGGTCTTGCCTTTCAACCACGCTTTCGATTCGCTCCAGGCCATGGTTTACTCCTTGGGGTGGTTGTAGTCCTGCTCCGCCTCGCGCGCCTGGAAGCCGGCGCCGCCGGGAGCAGCCTCGGTCGGGCGCGGTTCCACCGTTTTCTGGAAGAGCATGTTGAGGAACAGGTACATCGGTTTGGTCTTCAGCACCAGCGCGCGCGCCGGCTTGTCCGGGCTCGCGTTGTTGTGCTGGTGCACGCAGTTGTTGTGGACGATCGCGATGTCGCCGGCCTGCCAGTCGTAGCGCACGCCGTCGTGGATCTCGAAGCCGGTGCCGTCGAGGATGTAGAAAGCCGCCTCGTTGACGTGGCCGTGCTTCTGCGACTTGCCGCCGGGCCCGTATTCCTCGAGGTGGATGTGGAAGGTCTGCGTCATGCCGTCGACCGGCTCCATATAATGCCGGCTGTAGCACTGCGGGCCGTCCATGAACTTCAACTGGCTGCCTTTCTGCACCCGCGGCAGCGAGCGCAGCCGCTTCAGCTCGTCCTTGAGGTTGTAATGCCCCTGGATGCCGCGGACGAAGATGCGGTCTTTCTTGCTGTGGTAATGCGATTCAGTTCCCATAACCCGCCTCCATTGATGCTGCCGATATCGCCATTATAGCGCGCCGATCCCTTCAGGTGCCGTAACGGTCCAGTTGAAAGCGACGCGGTTTCAGGGTGCGGCAGATTTTCCGCACCGCCGCCGCCTGCTCCAGTTCGATCCCGCATTCCTGCGCCATGGCGGACACGATCTCCATGTCGTCGTCGGCCCAGGCCATGGTTTGCCGCCCCCAGTGCTCGAGCGCGCCGTTCGCCGAGTGGGTGGTGAGGAGGGCCTTGCGCATCATGTCGACGTCCAGGCCGTTGCGCTGCGCCAGCGCCAGGGCCTCGTGGTCCGCGACCAGGCAGGCCCACATGATCATGTTGTTGACGGCTTTTGCGGCCTGCGCCGTCCCGACCCCGCCGGTGTGGACGATGTCGCTCGAATAGGCGGCGAGAACCGGCCGCAGCCGCTCGACGACCTGCGCCTCGCCGCCGACGAAAGACAGCAGCGATCCCTCGTCGGCCGCCCAGCTGCCGCGGCAAACCGTGGAATCCACGACGTGTATCCCCGCCGCGGCCGCGGGCGCGGCCAGCTCGCGCACCGTGCGCGGGAGTACCGTGCTCAGGATGGCGATGATCGTGCCGCGGCGCGCGCGTCCGGTCAGGCTCCGGGCGGACAGCAATTCGCGCAGCTCGCGGTCGTAGCCGACGCAGACCAGGATGGCGTCGCTTTCGGCGGCGAGCACCGCGGCATCGGCGGCCCATTTCCCGCCACGCTGCTCGACCGCGGATTGCTTGCCGGGATCGACGTCGTGCACGCGCACGTCGAAACCCTTGCGCGCGAGGTGCCCGATGATCGGCAGCCCCATGCGCCCGGCGCCGATCACGCCCACGGTCTTCACCAGGTCTGTCGCCGGATTACTCATTTTCTGTTTCCTGTCGCTTGTCAGCTGTCACGCGTCACCCATCACCGTTTCTGGGTGATCGTGTCGATCAGCGCCGGCTGGCCTTTCCTGACCCGGGCGATCGCGCGTTTCAGCGCCGGCCCCACGTCGCGCCCGTGCGCGATCGGCCCCTCGGCGTACCAGCCCATGGATTTCGCGAGGCCGGCGAAGTCCACGTTGGGGGTGTCGAGGTCCATGCCGATGTGAGCGCGCTCGACGGGGGTGCCGCGCTTCTTCGCCATGCGGATCTGGTGCTCCCAGTCGTTGTAGTAGGCGCGGTTGTTGTACATCACGATCAGCATCGGGATCTTGTGCTTCGCCGCGACCCACAGCGCGCCGGCGTCGAACATCAGGTCGCCGTCCGGCTGCATGTCCACCACCAGGCGCTTCGCATCGCGATGCGCCAGCGCGACGCCGAGCGACATGCCGATCTGCGTCGCCGTGCCGAGCGAGCGGCCGGGATGGCGGTAGGGCTTGTCGAAGTCCCACAGCTTGCGCGTCCAGTCCCCGAGCGTGTTCGCGGTCAGCACCCAGTCCTCGTTCCTGATGACCTTCCACACTTCGCTCGCCAGGCGCGGCAGCGGGATCGGACTCGCGTCCCAGTCCTCGCGCGCCTGCTGCGCCCATTTCGCGCGCGCCTCGCGGTGTCGCTCGCCGATCTTGCGGGTGCGTTCCGCGATCAGCTTCGCGAGCGCCGGCTTCGCGGCGATCTTCCTGCGCAGCAGGGCGGTCAGCGCCGGGATCGCCAGCGTCGTGTCCGCGAGCACGCGCAAGCGGGCGTGCAGCAGGCGCTGGTAGTCCAGGGCCCAGCTCGACAGCTCGAGGTCGCCGAAGCCGATGTCGATCCAGACGCAATCCGCCGGCGGGATGCTTGTCAGCACGCGCGTCGTGCTCGCGAGCTCGGTGGTCGGCCGCTCCCAGTCGCGCACGTCGAGGCACAGCACGAGGTCGGCGTCGCGGAATACATCCTTCACCATGCTCATGTTGAGGGGGTGGCAGCCGGGGAAGTTGAGCCGGCTGTTGACGTCATACACCGGCGCGCCCAGCGTCTCGGCAAGTTCCACCAGCGCGTGGAACCCCCTGGGGTCGCGGCCGACGAACTCGGCAAGGATGACCGGCCGCTTCGCTTTGGCGATCATGTCCGCCGCGCGCGCGAGCGCGGCGGGGTCGCCCGCCATGGCCGTGGGCACGGGCATCGCCGACTTCGGCGGCAGCGGCACGTCGTGATCGAGCGGCTGCTCCTGCAGCCAGGCGTCGTAGCACATATAGATCGGCCCGCGCGGCTCGGTCATCATCACGCCGTAGGCACGCGCGAACGACTCCGGCACGCCGTCTATCGTGTGCGGCTGGTAGTCCCACTTGGTGTAATCGCGCACGGCGTTGCCCTGAACCAGGGCGGTGTGCGTCCAGTCGATGCGCGGGCGCCGTTTGGTCTCGTCCATCGGGCCGGTCGCGCCGATGATGAACACCGGCGCGCGGTCGATGTAGGCGTAGTAGATGGCGAGATTCGAATGCAGCAGGCCGACCAGGTTGTGCACTATGGCCACCATCGGCTTGCCGCTGGCCTTGGCATAGCCGTGGGCGATCTGCACCGCCGTCTCCTCGTGCTGGCACAACATCATCACCGGCTTGTTGCCGCCGTAGTTGACCATCGAGTCGTGGAGTCCCCGGTAGCTCGCGCCGGGGTTGAGCGCCGCGTACGGCAGCTTGTAGCGGTGCAGCATGTCGACGATGACGTGGGAAGCCCAGCGCTGCTTCGCCGCGGGGGAAGACGCCGGCGCTTTTTTTCTGTTGTTTTTGCCTGGCATGATCATTTGGCCTGGTTGAGGATGATGTCCTTGTAGAGCCCCGCCCATTTCTCGTGCTCGTCGAGCGCGATTTTAGGGTCGAGCAGTTTCATGGGGAACTGGTTGAGCGGCGTGCTGACCTTGCGGTTGGTCGGGATGAAATCGCGCTTGAGCAGGATGTCCTGGGCGTCGCCCAGCATGAAATCGATGAACAGGACCGCGGCGTGGGGGTGCGGCGCGCGGCGGGCCATCGCGATGCCCTGGAAGCGCGCGATGGTGGGCGGGATGATGAACCATTCGATGGGCGCGCCGTTGTTCTTCAGCTGCTCCGCCTTGTAGTTGTAGACCGTCAGCGCCAGCGGCACTTCGCCCGCGACCACCAGGTTGGTGAGGAGCGTGTGGCCCGAGCGCACCGACATGCCGTTGGTGGCGACGATGTCGCGGAACAGCTTGAGCCCCTTCGCTTCGCCGAGTTCCTGGACGACGCCGGAGAACCAGTTCGCATTGCTGGCCTCGACGCCGAGCCTGCCTTTCCACCGGGGGTGGGCCAGGTCCTCGTAAGTCCGGGGCAACTCCTCCTTCTTCACGAGCCGGGTGTTGTAGGCGGCCACCCAGATGTTCATGCGCGTGCCGATCCATTCCCGGTGCGGCGGCACGGTCCCGGGCAGCAGGTCGCCGAGGTGGGGCGATTTCACCTCCTGCAGCAGTTTTTCCCGGTGCAGCGCCTCGATCTCGGGGCCGTTGGTCTCGATGATGTCCATCTCGAAACGGTTGCCGCGCGCCTCCGCCACCGCGCGCTGCACCACCTTCTCCGAGTTGGCGCGCCAGACCTGCACCTTGATGCCGTGCTTCTTCTCGAACGCGGCGACTACCGCCGCCATGTCGTCGGAGGGGGCGGAGGTGTAGACCGTCAGTGTCCCCTCCTTTTTCGCGCCCTCGGCCAGGCGCTGGGCGCGGTCGGGTCCCTGGTGCAACGCGATGTCGGCGACCGCCGGCGGCGCGCTTTTCGCCTGGGCATGGACCGATGGTGTTACGGCGACGAGCGCCGCCGCTAATGCAAGGCGGAAGGCGAAGGGCGAAAGGTGAAAGTGTCCGGGTTTGATCAGCATGTCGTTTGACGCCTGGTTGTCCTGCCTTTCGGTTTCCGGTTTCGGCGAAGCGGTCAGCGCTGCTTGATGAACGCCTCCTCGTAGAGCTTCACCCACTTGTCGCTTTCGTCGATGATGGTCTTGGGATCGACGATGGATGCACGGCAGTTGCACACATCTTCAACAT
>CAZOQY010000072.1:0-12345 GCA_964581835.1 uncultured Streptomycetaceae bacterium
TTCACGTTCTTGCGCGGCCGCAGCGCCGACTCGCCGAAGATGGTGCGGATATTGAGCACGCCGAGCCCGCGCACCTCGAGGAAATCCCTGAGCAGGCCGGGGCAGCGGCCTTCCACCGTCTCGGGCCCGATGCGGTAGAGCTCGACCACGTCGTCGGCGATGAGCCCGCTGCCGCGGCTGATCAGTTCGAGCGCAAGTTCGCTCTTGCCCACGCCCGAGTCGCCGGTGATGAGGACGCCCATGCCGAGCACGTCGAGCAGCACCCCGTGGGCGGTGGTGCTCTCCGCCAGCGCCCGCGCGAGATAGGGACGCAGCATCCACATCAGCTCCACGCTCGCCATCGGGGACTCCAGCACCGGCGTGCCGTTGGACTCGGTGACCTCCAGCAGCGCCCGCGGCGCGTGCCCGGCGCCGGCCACGATGACGCAGGCGAGCTCGGGGGTGATGGCCCTGGCGAGCACCGAGCGGCAGGCTTCGGGGTTGAGGCCCTCCAGGTACCGGACCTCGGAGGCGCCCAGCACCTGGATCAGGTTGGGATGGATGAAGTTAAGGTGCCCGATCAGGCCTTGCGTCGAGTCCTTGGTGAGCGCGCTGTCCAGTTCCCTGGCGCCGCCGCCACGGCCGGCGAGCCACTCCAGCTTGAGCTTCTCCCGGTTGTCTTCAAACAACCTGGCTATGCTGACCTGCGGCATGGGGCTGCCATTGATTGATCAATTGGTGCAGCTCGGACGCGCCCGACGCCGACAGGAGCCGCTCGCGGAAGATCTTGTCGCTGAACATCTGCGCCAGTTCGGAGAGTATCTGAAGATGCACGTCGGTGGCGCGGTCGGGCACCAGCAGCACGAAGACGAGCGCGACCGGCTGGCCGTCCGGCGCGTCGAAGGGAATGCTCGCTTTCATGCGCACCAGGGCGCCCAGCGCCTCCTTCAGCCCCTTGATGCGGCCGTGCGGGATCGCCACGCCCTGGCCCAGGCCGGTGGAGCCGAGCTTTTCCCGCGCGAACAGGCTGTCGAACACCTGGCTGCGTGCGATCTGGTGGTTGTTCTCGAACAGCAGTCCGACCTGTTCGAACACGCGCTTCTTGCTGCTCACGTCGAGTTCGACCAGCACGTTGGACGGCGGCAGCAGCTTGGAGATCAGGTTCATGTCCGGGTCCTGGGAGAGGCGGGATGCGCCGCGGCCGGCGTCATTCGGCGGGCTCGCGCTTCAACGCGTCAGCGTCGTGGCGGTGCGCGAGGTTCTTTTCCTTGTGCTTGAGGACGGCGCGGTCGAGCTTGTCCGCCAGGCCGTCGATGGCGGCATACATGTCGTCCGCCCGGCTTTCGCAGAAGATGTCCTTGCCGCGCACGTGGATGCTGGCCTCGACCTTGCGTTGCAGTTTTTCGACCGTGAGGATGACGTTGACGTCGATCACGTGGTCGAAGTGGTGCGTGATGCGGGCGAGCTTGCTCGACACGTACTCGCGTATGGCCGGGGTGATTTCGAGGTGATGACCGTTGAGGTGAAGGTTCATGCGTGCCTCCTTGGCGTCACAGGGATTTTCTCAGGTTGACGGGCAGTATCTGCATCGACTCCCGGTACTTGGCGACGGTGCGCCGCGCCACCATGATGCCTTGCTGGGAGAGTATCTCCGAAATCTGGCCGTCGGACAGCGGCTTGCGTGCGTTTTCCGCCGACACCAGCTGCTTGATCAGCGCCCGGATCGCGGTGCTGGAGGCGGAGCCGCCGGCTTCCGTGGTGACGTGGCTGCCGAAGAAATACTTGAGCTCGAAGATGCCACGCGGGGTATGCATGAACTTCTGGGTGGTGACGCGCGACACGGTGGATTCGTGGAGGCTCAGCGCTTCGGCGATCTCGCGCAGCACCAGCGGGCGCATCGCCACTTCGCCGTGCTCGAAGAAATGCCGCTGGCGGTCGACGATCGACTGCGAGACGCGCAGGATCGTGTCGAAGCGCTGCTGCACGTTCTTTATCAGCCACTTGGCTTCCTGCAGCTGGCTGGTGAGCTGTTGCGAACAGGCGTTGCGGTTGCGTTGCAGGATTTCCGCGTAGAGGCGGTTGATGCGCAGCTTCGGCATCGCGTCCGGGTTCAACGCCGCGATCCACACGCCCTTCACTTTCTTGACGATGACGTCGGGCACGACGTAACGCGTTTCCTCGGAGGAAAAATGGCGGCCGGGCCTGGGATTCAGCGTGGTGATCAGTTTCTGCACCGCGCGCAACGCCGTATCATCGCAGTGCAGCAGCTTCTTCAGCCGGGTGAAATCGCGCGCCGCCAGCGTTTCCAGGTGATTGCGGGTTGTGTGCAGCGCTTCCTCGAGGTAAGGGGTGTCGCCGGGCAGCGCGGAGAGTTGCAGCGTCAGGCATTCGGCCAGGTTGCGCGCGCCGATGCCGGCGGGTTCCAGGTTCTGCAGGTGCTTCAGCGCGATCTGCAGTTCCTCGAGTTCGATTTCGAGCTCGGGCGGCAGGATCGCCATCAGCTCTTCCAGGCTCTGGGGCAGGTAGCCGTCGTCGTCGAGCGAGTCGATCAGCAGAGCGACCAGCCGGCGGTCGCGCTCGGCGATGTTGGTGAGCGACAGCTGCGACAGAAGATGCGCGCGCAATGTCGGCGCATCTTCGGCCACCTGCTGGTATTCCCCGTCGTCGGCGTCGTCGCGATAAGAGGAGGCGGGCGCATCGTTCATCGCGCTGAAATCGGTGTTGTCCCCCTCGGACGGGGCGGAGTCCGCCGGCGGGGCTTCCGCGGCCGATGGCGCTTCCGCGGCGGGCGGCGGCGCCTCCCCGGCGGTGACCGGGTACTCCCGCGCCTCGTCGTCTCGCTCCAGCAGCGGGTTGTCCTGCAGGATGCGCTCGAGCTCCTGGTTCAGTTCCAGCGTCGACAACTGCAGCAACCGGATCGATTGCTGCAATTGCGGGGTAAGCGTGAGGTGCTGGGACAGCCGGAGCTGCAGGGAATGCTTCATGCCGTTGGGAAGAAAGCGGGGAGGAGAGCGGGGGAGGGGAACGGGTGGGGGCAGGCTAGAGCCGGAAATGCTCGCCCAAGTAGACTTTTCTTACGCTTTCATTATAAACGATTTCCTCGGGCTTGCCGTAGGCAAGCACCCCCCCGTCGTTGATGATGTAGGCGCGATCGCAGATACCGAGAGTCTCTCTCACATTGTGGTCGGTAATCAGGACGCCAATGCCGCGTTCCCTGAGAAACCCTATGATTTTCTGGATATCCAGCACGGCGATCGGGTCCACCCCGGCGAACGGCTCGTCGAGGAGAATGAAGCGCGGCTCGGTGGCGAGCGCGCGCGCGATCTCGACCCGCCGCCGCTCGCCGCCGGAGAGGCTTACCGCCGGGCTCGCGTGCAGGTGGCCGATGTGGAGATCGTGGAGCAGCGCTTCGAGCTTGTCGCGGATCGCGTCGGGATCCGGGTTGTAGAGCTCGAGTATCGCGCGGACGTTTTCGGCGACCGTGAGGCGGCGGAAGATGGAGGCTTCCTGCGGCAGGTAGGAGAGGCCCAGGCGCGCGCGCTGGTGCATCGGCATGTGGGTCAACCGGGTGCCGTCGAGGAACAACTCGCCGCCGTCCATCGGCACCAGTCCCACCATCATGTAGAAACACGTGGTCTTGCCGGCGCCGTTGGGCCCGAGCAGCCCGATGACTTCGCTGCTGCGGACCTCGAGCGAAACGTCCTTCACCACGACGCGCGAGCGATAGCGTTTCTTCAGCCCCTGCGCGCGCAGCTCGTGCTGCTGGATTGCCGGACCGGCGGCCGCGGCCCGTCCGGCGTCGTCGGCGAGCCTATTTTGGACGGGTGCCGGCTTCTTCACGCGGATTGGCGATGGCTTCTGCGGGTTTGAGGGCGACGGGCGGCGCGGCTGGCGGTTTTTCCTTCGACTTGGGCTGGATCACGGCGCGCACCCGTCCCTCGGGGCTGCCGGGCGCGGCGGTCTTGGCGCCGCCGGTCACCTGGAAGAACTCGGTCCTGGCATCGTAGGAGATGTAATTGCCGCGCACCTCGTCCTGGCCGCGCTTCAACTGCGCGCGGTTGAACATCTGCATGAGTTCGCTGCGGCCGTCGTATTCGATGCGCTCGGCCCAGCCCTCGATGTACTCGTCGTAACCATCCCGCTTCTGACGGAACGCGGCGGGGTTGCCCCAGGTGGTGCCCTGCTTGAAGCCTTCCTTGTCCTGGCGTACTTCCATGCGGTCGCCGCGAATCTGCAGCGTCCCCTGCGTGAGCACCACGTTGCCTTCGAAGATCGCGAGTTGCTTGACGTCGTCGATGGTGACGCGATCGGCTTCCAGGTTGACCGGCTTCTCGCGGTCGGCTTTTTCGGCCCATGCCGGCAACGCGAGCGCGGCGAGCAGGCACAGGGCCGGCACGCGCCAGGCCGGGCGCCGGCCGGCGGCGAAATCAGCGGCGGGGGCGCTCGCCCGGCGATTTGCCTGGATCATAAGTTCCCCGTACGTTGGAGAGCAGCTTGATGACGCGGGTTTCATTGTTGAGTTCGAGTCCCTCGGCCGTGACCGTCGTCGAGGCGTCGCTGATGGTGACGGTACGGTCGGTCTTCGCCAGGTTGGCGTCGGGGATCACGTGCAGGAACGCCGTGCGCACGACGAGTTCGCTGTTCGCGTCGTGGGCGGCGCGCGTCACGCGCACGTCGTCCTGGAAGTAAACGTGCTCGCCGTTTGCCGAGACGACCGCCTCGTTCGCGGTGATCGTCACCGGCGCCTTCACCGTGACGTAGCTCACGAACTTCGGCGCGGTCAGCAGCGTGGTGTCGCCTTCGGGGAAATGCACCATCTTCACCGCCGACAGCGAGTAGCTTGCCATCCCGGACTGGTTCAGGCTCACCGCCGAGAGGTTGTCCACGATGTAATCGGGATCGTCGCGGCTGTTCCCGGATTGGCGCGCGGCCGGTTGTGCGATCTGGTCGAGCCAGAAAGTGAGCGCCGCCAGCATGCCGACCAGCAGCAGCGGCGCCAGCGTGGCGAGCCGGTCGCCGATCATGACGATCCCCGGGCGTAGAGGATGATCTCGCTCAACTCGCGCACCGCGCCCGCGCCGCCCCGGGCGCGGGTGACGAAATGGGCCTCGCGACGCACCGACGCAGGGGCATCCGGCACCGATACCGCCAGGCCGCAGCGCTTCATCACCGGCAGGTCCACCAGGTCGTCGCCGGCGTAGGCGCAGGCCGCCGCGTCGATGCCGCAGCGACCGAGTAGTTCCCGGAACGCGACGAGCTTGTCGGAAACGCCCTGGTACAACAGGTCGATGCCGAGGTTGCGCGCACGCGCTTCGACGCAGCCCGAGCGGCGGCTGGTGATGATGGCCAGATCGATGCCGCTGTCCTTCAACATTCTCATGCCGTGGCCGTCGAGGACGTTGAACCGCTTCAGTTCCTCTCCCGGGTCGGCGTAATAGAGCGCGCCGTCGGTCAGCACGCCATCCACGTCGAACGCGGCGAGGCGGATTTTCCTGGCGCGGTCGTAAATGTCTTGCATGTTTGCAGTCGCGGGTCTCGAGTCGCGGGTCACGAATCCTGGATTGGCTGTTTGTGACTCGTGACTCGGCACTCGCAGACTCGCGACAAAATTAAATGACCTTGGCGCGGAAGAGATCGTGCATGTTCAGCGCGCCGAGCAGCTTCTGGTCCGGGTCGACCACCAGGAGCTGGTTGACCTTGAAGCGTTCCATGATCTCGACCGCCTCGGCGGCGAGCTTGTCCGGCCCGATGGTGCGCGGGCCGCGCGTCATGATGTCCGCGATCCGGGCCGCGCGCAGGTCCACGCCCTTCTCCAGGCTGCGGCGCAGGTCGCCGTCGGTAAAGATGCCGACCACCCGGCCCTTGTCGTCGAGAACCGCGGTCATCCCCATCCTGCCGCGCGAGACCTCCAGCATGCCTTCCATCGCCGTGGCCGTGTGCCTGATGCCCGGTGCTTCCTTGCCCGCCCGCATCACGTCGCGCACGTGGGTGAGCAGCTTGCGGCCGAGCGATCCGCCGGGGTGGGAAGCCGCGAACTCGTCGCGCGTGAAGCCCTTGGCCTGCATGACCGCCACCGCCAGCGCGTCGCCCAGCGCGAGCGCGGCCGTGGTGCTCGCGGTCGGCGCGAGGTTGAGCGGGCAGGCTTCCTTCTCCGCGCCGGCGTAAAGGTGCGCGTCGGCTTCGCGCGCGAGCGAGGACTGCGGGTTGCCAGAGAGCGCGATCAGCTTGGCGCCCTGCCGTTTCAGCAACGGAACGATGGCCAGCAGCTCGTCGCTCTCGCCGGAATTGGAAAGCGCGATGAACACGTCCTCGCGCGTGACCATCCCGAGATCGCCATGGCTCGCTTCCGCGGGGTGGACAAAAAAGGCGGGGGTGCCGGTGCTGGCGAGCGTGGAGGCGATCTTGCGGGCGATATGTCCCGACTTGCCGATGCCGCCCACCACCACGCGTCCGCGGCAGTTGAGGATCAACGCCACAGCCTGCGCGAAGCCCTGGTCGAGCCTGCCGACGAGATCGGAAACGGCCTTGGCCTCGATCTCCAGCACTTCGCGCGCCATGGCGAGCACGGCGCTCTCCTGAGGTGCGCGACTGGTGTCGCGGGATGCCGTCTTCATTGCCCGGAAAGTATAGCAGAATCACCCACTTCCTCCCCTTCCTCGCGCCTTGCAATTCGCGGGCGATAAGGCATTATCGGCACGTGAATTCATCATTGCCGTCAGTCCTGATTCTGCTGGCCACCGCGGTGCTGATCGTGGCGATGTTCCGCTCGCTGCGACTGCCGCCCACGCTTGGCTACCTCATCGTCGGCGTCGCAATCGGGCCGCACGCGCTGGCCTGGATCCCCGACACGCAGCAGGCGCGCGACCTGGCTGAAATCGGCGTGGTGTTCCTGATGTTCAGCATCGGCCTTGAATTCAGTCTGCCGCGGCTCATCACCATGCGTCGCATCGTGTTCGGTCTGGGCACGGCCCAGGTGCTGGCAACGATGCTGATCGCGTGGGCGATCGCCACCGCGGCCGGCGTCGAATGGCGGGCAGGGCTGATCCTGGGCGGCGTGCTGGCCATGTCTTCCACTGCGATCCTCGCCAAGATGCTCGCGGAGCGGATGGAACTCAACTCATCCCATGGCCGGCAGATCATCGGTATCCTGCTTTTCCAGGATCTGGCGGTGGTGCCGTTGCTGATCCTCGCGCCCGCGCTCGCCGCTGGCACGGCGGACCTCGCCTCCAACCTGCTGCTGGCGCTGGCCAAGGCGGTCCTGGTGCTGTCCCTGCTGCTGTTCCTCGGCCAGCGCCTGATGCGCGGCTGGTTTCACCTGGTTGCGAGGCAGAAATCCGGCGAGCTGTTCGTGCTGAACGTGTTGCTGATCACGCTGGGGCTTGCCTACATTACCGAGGTCGCGGGCCTGTCGCTCGCGCTCGGTGCTTTCGTCGCCGGCGCGCTGATCTCGGAAACCGAGTACCGCTATCAGGTTGAAACGGACATCAAGCCGTTCCGCGATGTGTTGCTGGGGTTGTTCTTCGTCACCATCGGCATGCTGCTCGACCTGGGCGTCGTATTCGACCAGGCGCAATGGGTGCTGCTGGCGCTCGTCGGCCTGCTGGTGCTGAAGGCGCTGATTATTTTCGGACTGTGCCTTGCGTTCGGCGCGGACTCCGGCGTCGCGTTGCGCACCGGCCTGGCGCTCGCGACTTGCGGCGAATTCGGCTTCGTCCTGCTGGCGCTCGCGGACGGCCTCGGGCTCGTGCCTGCGCCGGTCATGCAACCGGTGCTCGCCGCCATGCTGATTTCGATGCTGGCGGCGCCTTTTCTTCTCGAACGCGGCGAGTTGCTCGCGCGCCGATGGGGCCGGTCGGACTGGATGCACCGCGCGATGGAACTGCACAACATCGCCGTGCAGTCCATGGCCGCCGACCAGCACGTGGTGATTTGCGGCTACGGCCGCAGCGGCCAGAACCTGGCGCGGCTGCTCGACAAGGAGTCGGTACCGTTCATTGCGCTCGATGTCGATCCGCAGCGCATCCGGGAAGCCGTCGCCGCCGGCGAGAGCGTGGTGTTCGGCGACGCGGCGCGGCGCGAGGTGCTGGTGGCAGCCGGCCTGCTCCGCGCCAAGGCGCTGGCGATCACTTACTCGGACACGGCTTCGGCCCTGCGCATACTTGGTCACGTGCAGGAACTGCGGCCGGGACTGCCGGTGGTGGTCCGGACCGTGGACGATAGCGATATCGACCGGCTAAAGGACGCGGGCGCCGCGGAAGTCGTTGCCGAGCTCATGGAAGGCAGCCTGATGCTGGCCTCGACGACGCTGATGCTGATCGGCCTGCCGCTGAACCGCGTATTGCGTCGCATACGGGAGACGCGCGAGCAGCGCTACGGGCTGTTCCGCGGGTTCTTCCGCGGCATCACGGACGAGTCAGACCCCGAAGCGGCCCAGCCACGGCTGCATTCCGTGACCATCGCGCCGCATGCGGCGGCTATCGGACGCACGCTCGGGGAGATCGGGCTGGGCGATATCCAGGTCGAGGTCACGGCCGTGAGGCGGCGCAATATCCGCGGGGTCGCTCCCGAACCCGCGACGCGCGTCGAGGAGGGAGACGTGCTCGTCCTGCTGGGCGCCGAGCAGGATCTGGCGGCCGCCGAAATCAGGCTCATGCAGGGATGAAAAAAGCCCGCGGACATCGCGGGCTTTTTTACCGAGGCGCGTGAAACTCGCCGGGATTCCTAGAACAGCGTGGTGCCCCCGCAGTTCGCGGCAGGCGTGGCCGATTGCCAGGCGCCGCTCGTGGTGTTGAAACATTCCTGACCGGTGTTGACGGCGCCGCCGAAGGTCGAGAACCGCATTTGCCCGCCGTTGCCCAGGCCGTCGTCGATCTTGCGGTCCACCTCGGCCATGATGTCGGACGGGATGTTGTTACCGGTCTTCAGATTGTGACGCGCGGTCGGGGCGGCGTCCTGGTAGACGTTGTCGAAAATCAGCTGCGTGAGCGAACCGTACGGGTTGGTCGGCGTGTTGGTGGGCGCGGCTGCGCCTGCATAAACGTAGCTGCCGGTGATGAAGCCGGCCCGCGACAAATGCTCCCACGCGGAGATGGATTCCAGCACGGCGCCGTTCAGGAGAATCTGGCCGTTGCCGTCGCCGTTCTGGCAGCCCCCGCAGCCGGGGATGTTCGCCGTGGCCTGGCTGTAATCGCCCGGCAGCGCGCGGTAGCGATCGAGGAAACCGAAGTAGGCGGCCTTGACCCCATCCTGATTGGAGATCAGGTTGCGCACGCGCGCGGCAGTGATCAGCTCCTGGCCTTTCAGCACCCCGCCGAGCAGCAGACCGATGATCACGAGCACGATCGCGATCTCGATCAGGGTGAAGCCGGACTGTTTCTTACCCATGATTCATTTCCTCCGCTAACCTAGGATGGCGATGAGTTTGCAATATTTATGCCAATAAACGTTGTCGGCTAATCGAAGCAGGCCCTCGCCGATTTCCACCGTGAAATATACCACATTTTTTCGACTGTCTGGTACAACCTATTGTTATATAGACGGTTTTTAAACTATGATGGTACGGGCTCCAGGGTGCCTGATTTTTATTTTAGTGCTTGAAAAATAAGGAAATGTTGGAAAAGTCACGGTTGGGGGCGTCGGATTCCCGACGGGGGTGACGATTTCCCAACAGCCCTGAGTTGTTCCAGTTTCTGCGCCAGGAAATGGGCTTCCTTCGGGTCGGTGACCTCGCCGCCGGCGAGCAGGCCGCCCAACAGCACCGTGGCCGCTTCGATCTCGCCGAGATCCTCGAGTATGAAGATGCGCATCTGGCGCGCCCAGCCTGAAGCGAGCCGCGCATCGCGGGCAATGGCTTCGGCGTAGGAGAGCGCGAGCTGGGCATCGCCGAGGCGGTGTTTGACCACGATCGCGCAGTGCGCGAGCCAGCGCCAGCGGCGATTGGGGTCGGCTTCGAACTGCCTGCGCACGAATTCGCACATGGCGCGCTGCTTCGCCAGGTCCGGGACCTGGCTGTAGATTTGCGCGGCCATCAGCAACGGATATTGCCCGACCGGATCGAGCGCCAGTATCGCGTCCAGCCACGCCGTGACCCGCGCGTAATCCAGGTCAAGGAAGGGTATGCTCACGCCCGGCTGGTTGTCGAAGGCCTGCAGGTACAGGGTCAGAGACTGGGCGAGGGCGATGGATTCGCCCAGCGCGGCTGCCCGCAACAGGGCCGGTGCCGGTGGTTCGCCGAGCGCCTCGGCGCGGGCGCTCGGGCCCGGCCGCGCCGCCTGCCACGCTACCTGCAGACAGAACGCGACGGCGAGCAGGACCAGCACGGGCCGCGGCACGGTTCCGATCGCGCGTTCCGTGCCTTTGTTCATCGGGGTGTCCTGATGAGAATTTCTGAGGCGCGCCTCAGAAATTCTTCCGGTAGAGGTCGAACATCGCCGCGGCGGCGAGTAACGCGACGTAGAGCGCGGCCTGGCCGGCCAACTGGAGCAGGGTGGACCAGGCTGCCGGCTCGTTGACGAGCCAGGCGGTCCGGGTCCAGGCATCGAGCGCGGGCATCACCAGCGCCAGGGTTTCGACCAGGAACCGGATGACCTGGTGGGACAGCTCGTCGGCGCCGGCAATGGGATGGGCGCCCATCAACCGTATTGCCGTCAGCGAGCGGGCGAGCAGGTAGAACGCCAGCACGAAGCTCGCGGCCGGCGTCAGCTGATTGAAGGTGAGGATGCAGAACAGGGCAAGCGTCACGACGACGGCGAGCTCGAGAGCGAGGGAGGCCATCCACTGCACGACCGCCTGCGGGGCGGCCAGCCAGACGAGAGGTAGCGAGGCCGCTGCCGCGATCAAGGCCGCGATCGCCAGGAAGCCGGCGAGCTTGCCCAGCAGGTAGTGCGAGCGCGGCAGGTCGAGCGCGAGCTGCACCTCGGTGCCCTTGTCGTTCAGCTCGCGCGCCACGCTCGCCAGCACGGTGATGACCGCGATGAACACGCAGGCGAGACGCGCGCCGGCGGCGTAAAACCCCGCCTGGAAGCGCGCGCCCTCGGTCACCGAGATGGATTCGATGAAGAAGCTCGACGCGATCAGCGCGATGAGGGTGGCCGCCACCAGGGCCGGCAATCGGGTGCGCAGCGCTTCGAGCAGCGTGTAGCGCGCAATGGTCGCGATTCGGGAATCCATGCCACAATTGCTATAGGTTGTGAATAGTGAATCGTGAATCGTGAATCGAGAGTATAGCCAAATCGCCCGGCCCGGAGACCGCGAAAGGGGCGCGCGATGAGCGCGGCCACGGGCGCGAGCCGCGTGATCGTGATGCACCCCGAGTGGTGGCTCGGGCTCATGCTGCTCGCGTTGCACGCCTCGCTCGCCTGGGGCATCGCCGACTGGTGGCCGCGGGCTTTCCTGCTCGCCCACATCGGGCTGTTCCTGTTGTGGCAACCGGTCTGGCGCGGCGAACGCAACGTCGAGTCCCGTTACGCGTTCCTGGTGGTCATCGTCGGCTTTCTGCTGGCGGCGTGGAACAACTGGTGGCTGATGGCGGTCTGGCTCGCCGTGCTGTTCGGGCTGATCGGCGGCTCGGTCCCCGGCATTACCGAGCACCGGCAGCGCCTGGCCTCGATGCTGGCCGCGCTCTACCTGCTGTCCATGCTGCTGATCTGGGTCGTGCCCCACCTGTTCCCCGGCCAGGTCATCGAAGAGGCCATGGTGCTGCTGGTGCGATACGGCCTGCCCGCGCTGCCGATCGCCATCCTGCTGATCCGGGTCGAGCCCGGCCGCACCGCGGCGCCGGTCGCGGTGGACCTTTTCTACAGCGTGATCCTGTTCCTGCTGATCGTCGCGCTGGTGCTGGGCAGCTTCGTCGTCAAGCAGTTGAGTCACGACAATTACCCGCTCGCGCTTGCCCAGACGCTCTTCGCGATCGCGCTGCTGTTGATCGCGCTGTCCTGGCTGTGGGACCCGCACGGCGGGTTCTCGGGCCTGGGCCACATCCTTTCCCGCTACCTGATGAGCCTGGGCTTGCCGTTCGAGCAGTGGATCAAGGGACTGGCCGAGCTCGCCGAGCAGGAGTCGCAACCGCAGCGTTTCCTGACCCTCGCGCTGCGGCACATTCTCGACCTGCCGTGGGTGACCGGCCTGGAATGGGAAGCCCGGCTGGGCCGCGGCGAGCATGGGACCCAGTCGGGCTACTCGGCCGAGTTCTGGTTCCAGGACCTGCGGCTGAAGATCTACACGCGCTGGTCGCTGTCGCCGGCGGTGCTGCTGCACCTGAAGCTCCTCACCCAGATGGTGGGCCATTTCTACGACGCCAAACGCCGCGAGCAGATCCAGCGCCAGAGCGCCTACACGCAGGCGATCTACGAAACCGGCGCGCGCCTC
>CAZOQY010000073.1:0-12328 GCA_964581835.1 uncultured Streptomycetaceae bacterium
AATACCGCGTCGATGCCCTGCTCGCGGAAGGTCGGGATCTCGGGCGGCACGCCGGGCTGGCGCTCGGCCGCGCCGATGCCGAGACTGCGCGCCGCGCCGCTCGCCTCGTGCGGCACGACCGTCGCCGCCGAGCCGACCCACACGTCGACGTGCCCGCCCAGCGTCGCGGTGACACCCTGCTGCCCCGAGGAGTAGACCACCACTTTCACCGCCTTGGGATCGGCGCCGGCGGCCCGCGCCAGCATCGCGATCAGGATATGGTTCTGGTTGCCGCGCGCGTTGGAGAGGCCGAAGGTCAGGCTGCCGGCATCCTTGCGCAGGCGCGCGACCAGATCCCTGCCCGTCGCGAGCGGCGAGTCCGCCTTGACCCAGACGACGATGTGCTCGCGCATCAGCATCGCGAGCGGCGTGAGCTCACGGTAGCCGATCGAGGCGACGCCGAGGATGCGGTTCACCAGGATCCCGGTCTGCATGACGTATAAATAGTGTGCGTCGCCGGCGTGCTGCCCGAGCACGGTCAGCGCCACGGTGCCGCCGCCGCCCGGCCGGTTGTTCACCGTCACGCTAGGCATGCCCGGCAGCGCCTGCAGGATCTTCTGCACCGTGCGCGCCTGCCGGTCCGACGCCCCGCCCGGCCCGGAAGACGAGACGATCTCGATGTTCTTCGACGGCGACCACGGCTGCGCATTGGCAGCTGCCGTCGCCAATGCGCAGCCAAGGATGAGGGATGAGGGATGAAGGATGAGGGAGAAAATCCCTTTTGCCTTCTGCCTTCCGCGTTCCGCCGTGCTCCTCACCCCTCCGCCCTCCTCCCTCATCCCTGCCGATCAGGCTCCCCGGTCGTAGCCCGGCAGCACGCGGCAGTCGACGACGACGACCTTGTTCTGGGCGGCAAGCGCGAGCGCCTTCCGGATGGCCGGCAGCACGTCCGGCACCTTGTCCACCGGGCCGATGCCCTCGCCGCCCATCATGCGCGCCATGCCGGCGATGTCGACGTCGGGCTTGGCGATGTGCTGGCCGATCCACTTGTTCTCTTCCGGACGGCCGCGGTCCCGGGCCATGCGCCCCTGGTGCCGCTCGTCGTTGTAGAACGAGCGGTTGTTGCACACCACGAACACGCACGGCATCTCGTAGTGGGCCGCCGTCCACACCGCCGTGTTGCTCATCAGGAAATCGCCGTCGCCCACCACGCCGACCGGGATGCGGCCCGTGCCTTTGAGGGCGAGCGCCGCGCCGACGGTCATGCCCGGGCCCGAGCCTACGCCGGCGCCGCCGTCGTGGCCGATGTAGTCGAGCGGGTGGCGGAAATGCGTGTACGCCCCGCTCCAGCCGAGCGGCATGCGCGTGTAGCAGACGTCGATGCCCTGCGTCGCTTCCGTCAGTGCCGCGCCCACGCCGCGCAGGGAGACCTCGGCCGGCATCGGCGGCAACGGCGCGCGCTCCGGCAGCTTCGGCGCCGCGGTGCGAGGCTTGACCGCGTCGAGCAGCAGCGGCACCGCGGCGTCGGTCTCGCACATCAGGTAGGCGTCGATCGGCGGCAGCCCCTGGTAATCGTGGCTCCAGCCGCGGTGGCTGTGCGCGTCGCAGGAGACCTGGATGATCTTCGCGTTGACGGTGCCGCTGCGGCTGTCGCCGAACGTCTGCTTCAACGTGCCGGCGACGTCGATCCAGTCGAGCGAAAGAATGACGTCGGCGGCCTTGATCAGCTCCCTGGCCTCGGGCAGCAGCGACTGGAACGGCGGCACCGGGTGCAGCCGGTGGTCGGTCGGGAAAGCCGCCGCGAGCTTGATGCTGGTCAGCACCGGCGCGTTCAGTTTCTCGGCGAGCGCCACGCGCTGCTTCCAGCCTTCGAGGCTGCGCGAGCAGCGGCCGGCGAGGATCAGCGGGTTCTTCGCGTTCGACAGCAGCTTCGCCGCCTGCGCGACCAGGTCCGGCGCCGGCAGCGTCGGCCGGGGCACCGGGTAGCGCGACACGTCCGGCATCGGCGGCATCGCGGCGAGCCTGGACTCCTGCATCTCGACTTCGAGGTTGACGTAGACCGGCCCCTTCGGCGCGGTCTGCGAGATCTGCGAGGCGCGCAGCAGCGCCTCCATCGCCGCTTCCGGCGAGCCCGGCTGGGCGTCCCACTTGGTGAAGTTGCGGATCAGGCCGCCCTGGTCGGAGCTGGTGTGAATCCAGTCGATCCACGGCCGGCGCTTCATCGCGTCCCACGGGCCGGTCGCGCCCAGCATGAGGATCGGCGCGCGGTCGCACCACGCGTTGTAGATCGCCATCGGCGTGCGCAGCAGGCCGATGTTGGCGTGCACCGCCGCGGCGATCATCCGGTCGGTCACCTTGGCGTAGCCGTGCGCCACCGCGATCGCGTTCTCTTCGTGCAGCGACAGCACCATCTGCGGCGAGCGGTTGCCGAGGTAATTGACGATGCTGTCGTGCAGCCCGCGGTAGGTCGCGCCGGGGACGAGCGAGATGAAGGGGATGTCGAGCTCGCGAAGCGTGGCGGCGATGGGGTCGCTGCCCCAGCAATTCTCGCTTTCGCGAGCGGGAACAGGCGCGTCGTGAACGATGGTGGAACGGGTGGGTGCCCTGGATTTCATTCGGTCCTTGTTTTCGGGATTGGGCCGGACGCAAGCCGCGCGCGGCGTGTCGACAGGAGTCCGGAATATAGCTTGACGCGTCCGGGGCGGCAACACCGCGCCGCGCCGGAGTCCGCGAGTTGGACATGCGCCCGGCGCGCAGGCCGATCTCGTTGACAGTGCGGACGCGCCCGCTCAGAATCGAAGCAGGATCGAAGCTGCGGAGGACGGTATGAACTACCGTAAATCGGAAGCCAAGGAAGCGTCGCGCGCGCAGTTCCGCGGGCTGTGGACGGCGATCACGACGCCGTTCACGCCGGACGGCCAGCTCGACGAAGCCGGCCTGCGGCACAACATGCGCCACGTCACCGACGGGCTCTCCATCGAGGGCGTGTTCTGCACCGGCGTGATGGGCGAGTTCTGGGCGCTCACCAAGGAAGAGCGCAAGCGCGTCGTCGAGATCGTGGTGGAAGAGGCGCGCGGCAAGTGCAAGGTCATCGCCCACACCGCGCATCACTCGGCGCACGAAACCGTCGAACTCACGCTGCACGCCGAGCGCGCCGGGGCGGATTTCGCCACGTTCATGAACCCCTACTACCCGCCGGTCGGCGAAGCGGTCATCTACGACTGGTTCGAATTCGTCTGCTCGCGCGTCAACATCGGCGTGTGGATCTTCGATTCCGCCTTCGCGCCCGTGGTACTCTCCCCCGAGTTGACCGCGCGCCTGGCGCAGATCGAGAACGTCTGCGGCGCCAAGATTTCCCGGCCGCTGGAGCATTACGCGAAAGTGAAGCAGCTGTGCGGGGACCGGATCGTGCTCAGCAATTCCTCCGAGTCGGAATGGCTCACGCTCATGCGCGACTACGGCCAGCAGGTGCACCAGTCGACGCCGACACCCTACCTCTACCAGACGCCGGGCTGGCGCCGGCTGCGCGACTACACCGGGCTCGGCCTGCAAGGACGCTTCGAGGAGGCCGCGGTGGTGTCGCGCGAGCTGCAACCGGTGCGCTCGATCTGGGAGCGCTGCATGAAGACGTCGTGGGGCGAGAAGAAAATCGTCCCCATCGCCTGGATCAAGGCCTGGTCGGAGATGCTCGGCATGGCCGGCGGCCCGGTGCGCCCGGGCCTGCCTCAGCTGACCGACGCCGAGAAGCGCGGCCTCAAGGCCGACCTCGAGCACGCCGGCCTGCTCGGTCGCGCCCGCAAGGCGGCCTGAGCGTCCGCCTGACCGGCGGACGCCGGGCCGCTGCTACTCGACCTTCAGGTTGAGCCGGCGGATGATGCGGCCGTTCACGTCCATCTCGCGCCGTAGAAAAGCGTCGAACTCGGCCGGCGTCATCGGCGCCGGCACCATGCCGACCCGGGAAAGCGCGTCGTTCACCTCCGGCAGCTTCAGCGCCCGCCCGATTTCCGCGCTCAGCCGCTCGACCACGGCCCGGGGCGTGCCCGCGCGCACGACGGCGCCGAACCAGTTGATCGCCTCGAAGCCGGGATAGCCGGACTCGGCTACGGTCGGCACGTCGGGCAGCACGTTCGAGCGCGCCGCCGAAGTCACCGCGATCGGGCGGATCTTGCCGGACGCGACGTGCGTGGAGCAGTCGAGCATGTTGCCGATCAGCATGCTGGTATGCCCGCCCAGCACCGCCGTCAAGGCCGGCGCGCCGCCGCCGTATGGCACGACGGTCATGGAGACTTTCGTCGCCTCCATGAACATCTCGCCGCCGATGCGGCCGCCGCCGATGACGCTGGAGATCGCCCACGTCAGCTCGCCGGGGCGCGCCCGCGCCAGCGCGACCAGTTCCTTCACCGTTCGCACCGGCAGCGAAGGATGCGTGCAGATGATGAGCGGGTTGTAGACGAGACGCGTCACCCCGGCGAAGTCCTTCAGAGGATCGAACGACAGCCTTGCCTGCACGAACGGGTTGATCGTGAAGCTGGGCGCCATGAACAGCAGCGCGTGTCCATCCGCGGGTGCGCGCGCGACCAACTCGGCGCCGATCACCGTGTTGGCGCCGGGCCGGTTCTCGATGACCACACTCTGACCGAGCGCCCTGGTCAACGCCGGCGCCACGGCGCGCGCAATCGTGTCGGTCGTGCCGGCGGCCGGGAACGGCACGACGAAACGGATGGGCTTCGACGGAAAATCCTGCGCGCTCGACACCTGCGCGGCGAATGCAGCGGCTGCGACCAACATGCGGACACACACTCGGCTGGCGGCCATGTCTCCCCTCCCTCTTGGGCTCGATACCGGCGGCTATAATGAAACGGCGGAATCGGGCTGTCCAATATATATAAACCAAAGAGAGGAGCTGGACCCATGAAACGTCATGCTCACGTCCGGGCACTGGGACTCGTTTCGGCGCTGCTTGCGGGAATGGGCGCCGCCTGCGCCGGCGCGCAGGGCTACCCCGAGAAACCCGTCAACATGGTGGTGCCGTTCCCGGCGGGCGGCGCGGTGGACCCGGTCGCGCGCGTGCTGGCGAACCGCATGAGCGAACTGCTGAAGCAGCCGGTCCTGATCCTCAACCGGCCCGGCGCCGGCGGCAACATCGGGGCGGAGTCGGTCGCGCGCGCCCCCGCCGACGGTTACACGCTGCTGTTCGGCTCGACCTCGCTTTCGATCGGCCCGGCCCTCTATACCAAGCTGGGCTACGACCTCGTCAAGGACCTCGTGCCGGTGAGCCTGGTCATCACCTCGCCCAACATACTGGTGGTGCATCCGTCGCTGCCCGTCACCAGCGTGAAGCAGCTGGTGGCGCTCGCCCGGTCGAAACCGGGCCAGCTCACCTCGGCGTCGGCCGGAGTCGGCAGCTCGAACTACCTGTCGCTGCTGCTGTTCATCAACCTCGCGAAAGTGGACATCACCCACGTGCCGTTCAAGGGCGCCGCGCCCGCGGTGCAGGACGTCACCGGCGGGCACTCGCAAATGACCTTCGTGCCGATCCCCGGCGCGATCTCGCTGGTGCAGGCGAAGAAGCTGCGCGCGCTCGGCGTCACCGCCGAGAAGCGCTCGTTCGCACTGCCCGACCTGCCGACGATCGCGGAGACCATCCCCGGCTACGAGATGACGTCCTGGAACGGCGTGTGGGTCCCGGCCGGCACGCCGTCCGCCATCGGCTCCCGCCTCAACACCGTGCTGAACGATTCCCTGCGCACGCCGGCCGTGAAGGAAGCGCTCGCCAGGGCCGCGGTCGAGCCGGTCGGCACCACCGCCGAGGAATTCGACCGGAAAGTGCGCTCCGAACTCGCCAAGTGGGGCAAGGTCATCGCGGCGGCGGGGGTCAAGCCCCAGTGAACCGTGACGCGGTGATTCGTGACGCGAAAGATCGTGACGCGTTGAAGCGTGACGCGGCAATGCGTGCCGAGGCTTGCATAGGCCACGCCGTATCGCGTCACGCCGAACCGTGTCACGCAGCATCGCGTCACGCCTGACCGTGTCACGCTTTATCCAGCGATGCGCGTAGCCGCCCTCTATCGCTACCCGGTCAAGGGCTTCACGCCGGAACCCTGCGAGACATTGACCGTTCTCGACGAGGGCCGTATCGCCGGCGACCGCGCCCTCGCCTTCCGCTTCGCGAACGCGCCGATGCCGGATGCGGCGTGGAGCAGAAAGCAGGAATGCGTCGTCCTCATGAACACGCCGGGCCTGGCGCGGCTGCAGGTGCGCTATGACCACCGGTCGCCGCGGCTCTCCATCGCCCTCGATGGCGCCATCCTGGCCGATGAAGCGCTCGACGACGCCGGCCGCCGGCGGCTGGCCGACGCGCTCGCGGACTACGTGTTGAAACTTGCCGACAACCCCCTCGCCAGCCACCCGGAGCGGCTGCCGCTGCGTCTCATCGGCGACGGCGCGACGCCGCGCTACCAGGACAACGAGGGCGGGCAATGCACGCTGCACGGCCGCGCGAGCCTCGCCGCGGTGGCCGAGGCCACCGGCGACCCGGCGCTCGACGAGGCCCGTTTCCGCTCCAACATAGCGATCGAGGGCAGCGCGGCGTGGGAGGAGCTCGGCTGGATGGGGCGCCGCCTGCGTATCGGCGAAGTCGGGTTCGAGGTGGCGCGGCTCAAGACCCGCTGCCTTGCCACGCACGCCAACCCCCTCACCGGCGAGCGCGACGTGCGCATCATGCAGACGCTGATGAAAGCCTTCTCGCAGAAAGAGCCCACCTTCGCGGTCGGCCTCGTCACCCGCGGCGGCAGCGGCGGCACGATCCGGGTCGGCGACGAAATCCGCCTCGCCGGCTGACGCCGGGCAAGCCGGCGCGAAATCGCCGCGGCCTTCCTGTAATATCCGTGGCGAAGAGGCAGGTTATGCGCATCGCAGTACTGGAAGACGACACCCAGCTGGCCGCGCTCATGAAGGTCTACCTGGAAGCGGCTGGCCATGAATGCCAGCACTACGCGACGGGCCGCGCGTTCCGCGACGGCGTGCGCCAGTCGCGTCCCGATCTCGCCATCGTCGACCGCATGCTCCCCGACGACGACGGCATCGAGATCACCCGCTGGCTGCGCGCCGAGGTGAGCGGGCGCATCCCGGTATTGTTCGCGAGCGCGCGCGGCGCCGAGCAGGACATCGTGCGCGCGCTCGATGCCGGCGCCGACGACTACCTGGTCAAGCCGCTGCGCGGGGAGGAGCTGCTCGCGCGCCTGCGCGCCCTGGAGCGCCGTGCCGGCGTCGCCGCCGACCTGGTCATCGTCTGCGGCCGTGCCGCGCTCGACACGGCGAACCGCGTGGCGACGCTGGACGGCGCGCGCGTCGAATTGACCGACCGGGAGTTCGATCTCGCCGTCTACCTGTTCGGGCACCGCGGCCGCCTGGTGTCGCGCGCCGAACTGCTGCAGCACGTCTGGCACACCAGCGCCTCGCTCGAGACGCGCACCGTCGACACCCACGTGAGCCGCCTGCGCGCCAAGCTCAAGCTCACGCGCGGCAGCGGCTACGCGCTGGAGACCGTCTACAGCCACGGCTACCGCCTGCGCAACGAAAGCGAGGAACCGCTGTAGGTTCGGCCGAAGGAGTGACTCGTCGCTCGTTTCTCGTTATTCGAGCTTGAAAAGCGGCGTCTTGTTCTCGTGCATTCCTTCCGCCTTCCGACTTTCGCCTTCAGGCGGGCGGCCACGGCGCCGGCGCGCCGTTCAGGTAGCCCTGGTAGCCCGCGATCCCGAGAGAAGCCAGCGCGGCGAGCTGCGCCTCGTTCTCCACGTTCTGCGCGATCACCGCGACGTCGAGCTGACGCGCCGCGCGCACGATCGCCTCGACCAGCAGGCGCGTGCCCGCGTCGGTCCCGGCTTTGGTGGTATGCAGGCCGGCCAGCTTGAGGTACGCCGGCTTGAAGCGGGGCAACAGCGCGATGCTGCTGCGATGGACCCCGAAATGGTCGATCGCGAAGCCTGCGCCAGCCCGCCGCGACGCCGCGGCAAGTCGCTCCACCACCGCCTCGTTCTGCACCACGCCGTGTTCGCTCACCTCGAACGTGAGCCGTCCCGGCGCGAGGCGCAGGCGCTCGACGCGCCCCGCCAGCCAATTGATGAAATCGCCTTCGTCGAGCGAGCGCGCCGACAGGTTGATGGCGAGCGGCCCCGCGCCGGCCGGCGTGGACAGCGCGCGGCCGACGCTCTCGACCACCATCTCGTCGAGGCGCCGCGTCAGGCCCTCGCGCGAAAGGATTTCCATGAAGCGCGACGCCGGCACCAGCGCGCCGTTCGCGTCGCGCACCCGCGCCATGATCTCGGTGTGCAGCCGTTCGCGCCCCGGCAGCGCCAGCGCGTCCTGGCCGACGAGGACCAGCTGGAGATCGTCCACCATGTACTGCTCGAGCGACGCTTCCTCTTTCGCGCCAGCGAGCGCGCCCGCGCCGACATCGCGCAGCACCACGCCATCGGACTGCGTCGCGGCCTCGTCGAGCAGCTCCTGCGCCGCGGCTGCGAGCGTTTCGAGCGAGGCATCGCCGGACTGGCCGCAGACCGCCCCCATCTGCACCGGCGGTGGACTGGCAAGCCCCGCTTCCACGAAAGCCAGCGCGATGCGCCCGCGCAGCGACGCGAGCAGCGCGCGCGCGGCATCGCGCTGCACGCCCGGCAGCACCAGGGCGAACTGGGCCCCGGCCCAGCGCGCCGCATAACCGCCCCTGCCCGCCGCGACCGCGTTGACGTCGCCGGCGATCCCGCGCAGCAGCGCATCGCAGCGCTGGCCGCCGAGCCCGTCGTTGATCGCCGCGAGCCCCGAGATGCCCGCGATGGCGAAGGTGCCCGAGAAATCGTCGCGCTCATCGCCATAGGCATTGTCGAACTGCTCGATCAGTCCGCGCCGGTTGAGCAGTCCGCTCACCTCGTCCTCGTACGCGGCGCGCTGCAGTTCGGCGGCGCGCATGGTGTCAGCCGCGATCGCGTCGCGCACCTTGCGCGACAGCGCGTTCATCGCTTCCACCACCCGCGCCAGCTCGCGCGTCGCGGGCGTGGCATCGATCGTGACGAAATTGCGGTCGGAGATCGCCACCGCCGCCCGCTCGATCGCCGCCAGCGGCTTGAGGATGCCGGTCAGGATCAGGCGCAGCAGCACGAGGCCCACGACGTAGATGACGAGCAGGTAGAAGAACGTCCCGCGCGCGGTCTGCCACAACTGCTCGTAGGCGAAGCGCGGGTGCACCTGCACCCGCAGCTTGCCGAGCTGGCGCCAGCCCGCGGTGACGAACGACTCCGCGGTCGGCGGATGGAGCGGGAGCACGTTGGCGAACCAGTCGGGGTAACGGCCCACGTCCCCGCTCGACAGCGTCTTGCGCACCACCACCCCGCCCGTGGCGGAAACGAACTCGATCAGCCGGTAGTGCCCGCGGTCGAAGGCGGGATTGATGATGGTCTCGGCGAGCGCCGGATCGAGCTCGCGCATCGAGGAGCCGAGCGACAGCGCGAGCGAGGTGGCGGCGTCCTGGGCGAGCGACTCGAGCTGGTTCTGCTGGTTCTGGCGCGCGCCGCGCAGGTGGATGAACTCGACACCGATGATCGTCACCAGCACCAGCACCGACATCGTCGTGATCAGTTGCCGCGCGAGAGTCATGCTAGAGGCGCGCTTCCTGCTCGAGGCGCTCGACCACGGCGCTCCAGTTGCGGATCTGCCGCGGCGATCCGGCGCGGCCGCGCGCCTCGACCCACACTTCCTCGTCGTTGAAGCTGTAGACCGGCACCAGGTCGGCGCGCTGCGAGGCGGGCCGCACGGCGGGATCGAGGTTGTCGAGCACCAGCGGTTCCGAGTCCGGCCGCGGGTAATAGGCGAGCACCATGTGCGCCTGGCCGAGCTTGACCGCGTTGACGTAGGTGAGCCGCAGGCGCGAGACCGGCACGCCCAGTTCCTTCAGCAGGAAGTACTTGGCGATCGAATAGTCCTCGCAGTCGCCGCCGTTGCTGGCAACGGTTTCCGCCGGCGTGGCCCAGTAGTCGGCGGCGCCCCAGTGCGCTGCATCGTCGACGAAACGCACGCGGTTGACGTAGTCGTTGACCCTCACCAGCAACTGCTGCTCCGCGGGACGCTGCGCCTTCTGCTCGTTCGCGTGCTGTTTCCACCGCTCGAGCCGGTCGCGCGTCTCGGCGCCGAAGCGCGTGCTGTACGAGCGGACGAGCCCTTCGGTCACGGACGCGGCGTAGCCCAGGCCGGGCCGCAGTTGTGCCCACGACGGCGCCCACGACAACGCCGCGGCCAGCAACGCGGCGACGCACAGCGCGGGGACGCACTGCGCGGGGACGGTCGGGAATGAGCGCGACGTCATGGCGGTCAGGCCACGACATCATACTCCAAAGGATTTTCGCAAAAATGCGAGCGGACGGCGAAACAGGTAGAACGCCAGCGTGACCCGCCCCGCGCTGACCTTGGCGGTGCCGCGCAGGCCGATCTGCGGCCGCTCCTGGCCGCCGGCCAGTTCGGCACGGATATGGTAGGCGAGCTTGCCCTCGGACGTCGGCACCGCTTCGTAGCTCGAGCGCGTCATGCTCGCTTTCAGCGAGGACAGCGGGTCGACGTGCAGGTACATCGTGACCGCGGCCCCGCGCTCCAGGTCGATCGCGTCCTCCGGCGGCAGGTAGACGGTGACGTCCACCAGCGCCGGGTCGGCGATCAGCATCACGCGCTGGCCGACCTGCACCGTCTTGCCGGCCCACTCGTCCGGGTCGGAGAAGATCGCGATGCCGGCCTGGGGTGCGGTGAGCTTCAGCTTGCCGAGCACTTCAGACAGGTGGCTCGCCTCGGCGGCTTTCTCGCGCACGCGCGCCTCGAGCACCTGCAGGTCGAGGCGGCTCGCCTCGTCGCTGAAGGACTTGTGCACCACGCGCTGCAGGTCGGCGCGCGCGATCTCGAGCGCCTTTTCCGCCACCGCCAGGCGGTTCCGGATCGTGGTGTCGTCGAGGACCGCCACCACCTGCCCCGCCTTGACCTCCTGGTTGGGCTTGACCACGATCTCCTTCACCACGGCGTCGAGGGGCGCGGTCACCGGTATCGGCTTCAACGGCGTGATTTCCGCCGGCGCCAGCGCCGTCAGGCGCACCGGGATCAGGCCCAGCAGCACCACCGCCGCGACCGTGATGCCGGCAATGCGCAGCGCGCTGCGCCCCTTCAGCCAGCGCCGCAGCCGGGGCCGTTCCCGGCGCCAGGCCCACAGCGCGAAACCCGTCGACTGGGCGATCCATTCGGCCGCCGCGATTTCCTGCGCGGCGAACGGTTCCGCGCGGAAAAAAGCCATGCCGCCCAGCGTCTCGCCGCCCGGCTGCACCAGCGGGCAGAACAGCATGTGCGCCCGCGCCCACTCCTCGCCCTCGGCGGCGAGCCCTTCGGGCAGGTCGGCGAGCGCGATCGCGCGTGGCGCGTCGAAAGGCGCCGGCAGGCTGCTGCGGATCAGCTTGACGAGCCACTGCTGGTACGGACTGTCCATCGTGATGTCCGCCAGCCCGGAAGCCGCCGCCACCGCGGGCCGCGACAGCGCGTCGATGCGCCAGAGCACGGCCTGGTCGAAGCGCAGCGCTTCCGTCGTCTCGTTGACGGCGCGAAAGACGACCTCGCGGTCCGAGGTGCTGGCGCGGATGCGCCGCTCGATCTCGAGCAGCGCGAGGGGTACCTGGCCGGGCTTGTCGAGCGCCATGAGTCTGTGGGTCCGAGTCTGTGGGTCCGGGTCTGCGCGTCCAGGTCTACTGCGCCGGCCGGGTGGAAAAGATGGCTGCGCCGACCATGCCCGGCAGCAATCCCGCGCCCGAGCCTTCGAAGCGGGCCTCGACCTCGAGCTGCTGGCTGACGCCCTCGACGCGCGCGTTCAGCTTGGTGATGCGTGCCTTGTAGCTCTGGCCGGATTCGCGGAACCTGACCTCGAACGGCGCGTTCGGCTTCAACCACGTGACCCACGCCGCCGGCACGAACAACTGGGCCCTCAGCGACCCCGGGTTGACGAGGTCGAGCAGCACGTGGCCGACCGGCACGCTTTCCGCCACCTTGACGCGCAGCCGGGCGATCTTGCCGGAAAAAGGCGCCTGCACGGTGCAATACGCGGTCAGGGACTCGCGCAACGCGAGCTGGCCGCGCGCCTTGTCGGCCGAGGCGGCGGCCAGCGTCACGTCGAGCGCGCCCGCCGCGCCCAGCGCCTGCAACCGCAGCCGCGACAGGTGCGTCTCGCGCGCGCCGCGGTATTCCGCTTCCGCGGCCTGCTGCTGGGCGCGCTGCTCGGAACAGTCGAATTCGATCAGTTTCGCGCCCGCCCTGACCGAGTCGCCTAGGCCGACGT
>CAZOQY010000074.1:0-1076 GCA_964581835.1 uncultured Streptomycetaceae bacterium
ATCGATGAACGTTAGCAATGTCTGTAAGAAGGTGGCGCTGCCTGCTTTCAAAGTGCTGGGTGTGGCGTTCTTCGCCGCGGGGCTGGCGGCTCCCGGCTGGGCGCAGACCTACCCGAGCCGGCCGATCCGGTTCATCCTGCCGTTTCCGCCGGGCGGCTCCACCGACATCCTGGGGCGCATCGTCGGGCAGAACCTGAGCGAGCGGCTCGGGCAGCCCGTCGTCGCGGACAACCGGCCCGGCCTCGGCGGCTACCTCGGGCTCGATCTTGCCTCGAAGGCTTCGCCCGACGGCTACACGATCACCATCGCCTCGCTGGTGTACTCGAGCGGTCCCCTGACCTACCCGGACATGAAATTCAACCCGGAGAAGGACCTCACCTCGATTGGCCAGATCTCGGAGGCGCCGAACTACGTGGTGGTCAACCCTGGCGTTCCGGCGAAGTCGCTGAAGGAGCTGGTGGACCACGTGCGCGCGAATCCGAAGAAGCTCAACTACGCCACCAGCGGCACCGGCTCCACGCTCCACCTCTCCGCGGCGATGCTGAACAGCATCACGAAGATGGACGTGGTGCACGTGCCGTACAAGGGCGGCGGCGGCCCGGCGATGAACGCCGTGGTGGCGGGCGAAGTCCAGATGATCGTGCTGGGGCCGGCGTCGATCCCGCACTTCCGGGCCGGCCGGGCGCGGGCGCTCGCGGTGCTGAGCGAGAAGCGCATCCCGGTGACGCAGGAGGTGCCGACGGCGCGGGAGCAGGGCTTCGATGTCGTGGTGGAAGGCTGGCACGGCTTGCTCGCGCCCGCCGGCACGCCGCGCGCGGTCATCAACCGGCTCAACAAGGAATGGGTGCAGGGCGCGGCCAGCCCCGAGGTGCGCGATCGGCTGGAGAAGCTGGGCTTTTTCCCGCGGCCGGGCACGCCGGAGCAGTTCACCGCTTACCTGAAGAACGAAACCGCGCGCTGGACCAGGCTGATCAAGGAAGTGGGCATCAAGCCCGAGCGCTGAAATTCAAGGTGGAAGGAGAAAGACGCTGAAGGCGTCGCAGATACAGCGTCGCAGATGAAGCGTCTCAGATGAA
>CAZOQY010000074.1:1176-3678 GCA_964581835.1 uncultured Streptomycetaceae bacterium
CGTCTCAGATGAAACGTCTCAGGTAAGACGTTGCAAACATCGCTGTACCTGAGACGCCCTATCTGAGACGTAGTACCTGAGACGCCTTACCTGAGACGCTGCTTTCCTCCGTGTCTGCGCTTTTCACTCTGTAACCAGCCAGTCCACCTTCGCGCCGCTCCTGCCTTCGAGGGCGAGCGCCTGCGCGAGCCAGTCGAGCAGGGGGCGCGCCTCGGTGTCGAATTTCCATGGCGGGTTGACGACGATCATGCCGCAGCCGCGCATGAAGTTGTCTTCGCCGACCGCCCCGACGATCATTTCGAGCCGGAGCACCTTGCGGATGCCGGATTTCTCGATGCTCCACGCGAAATCGCGCATGGCGGCGCGCTCCATCAGCGGGTACCAGATCGCGTAGGTGCCGGTCGCCCAGCGCAGGCGGGCTTCCTTCAGCGCTTTCACGATGCGCTGGAATTCCCGGGGGCGGTCGAAGGAGGAGTCGAGCAGCACCAGTCCGCGCTTCTCCGCGGGCGGCAGAAAGGACTTCAGCGCCTGGTAGCCGTCCATGCAATGCGCCGAGACGTGGCGCGCGCGCGCGACGTTGGTCTCCAGCTCGGCAAAGTCGCTCCTGTTGAGTTCCGTCAGCACGACGCGATCGCCGGGCCGGCGCAGCCTGATCGCGATCAGCGGCGAGCCGGGGTAGTAGCGCAGCCGCCCCTTCGGATTTTCCGCCCGCACGATGTCCATCCAGGGAGCCAGCGCCGCCGGGATGTCCTTGCGGTCCCACAGCCTGCCGATGCCGTTCTCGAACTCGCGCCGCTTCCACGCCCACTCGTGCGACAGGTCGTAGCGCCCGGTGCCGGCGTGCGTGTCGAGGTAGCAGAACGGCTTGCCCTTGCCGCCCAGCGCGATCAGCAGCCGCGCCAGCAGCGCGTGCTTGAACACGTCGGCGAAATTGCCGGCGTGGAAGAGATGTCTGTATGAAAGCACGTGAGGCGTCAGGCGTTAGGCGTCAGGCGGGCATGGGTGTTCGGCGGTTTTCGCCTCACTCCTTACGCCTCACACCTCTCGCGGTCATAGTTTGTCGTATTTCGTCATCTTTCCCCGCGCTTTCTCCACCGGGTACTTCCGCGCGTTGAGGACGAGCTTCTTCTCGGCAGCGGCGGCGAGGTCGATGCCGAGCTTGTCGGTGAGGCGCAGCAGGTAGAGCAGGACGTCGGCGCATTCGAGCGCGACCTCGTCGCGGGTTCCAGCCGGGAGCTTCGACGCCTGTTCGGGCGTGAGCCACTGGAAGTGCTCCATCACCTCGGCCGCCTCGATCGCCAGGGACATCGCGAGGTTCTTGGGGTTGTGGAACTGGTCCCAGTCGCGCTCGGCGACGAACGCGTTGATCCCCGCGCGCAGGGTGTCGAGTCGATCAGAGGGGTTGGTCATGACATGGCTTTCACGGTCTTCGATCATCGCGCATTCTATCCGTTAGCCTAGAATAGCGTGCGGAGATCTTTTACAAGCGGCACGAACAACGAGTAACGAGCAACGAGTCACTCCTTCAAGCAATGCTCATTCACGCGACCATAACCATCACCGGCGACGCGCCGCTGCTCGGCGTGTGCGAGTCGCGCATGCGCCGGCTGCTCTCGTCGCAGTTCCTGAAGGGGGAGGTCACCGAGCATCACGGCCCGTCCGGGCTGTGCTACGACCTCAAGGTCGAGGGCGGCATCCCGTTCCCGGCGTTCGCCCAGGCCTCGCAGGAGTTTCCCTCCCTCGAGTTTGCCGCCGAATGGGTCAACGTCGCAGCGGGCGAGAGGGGCAGCGCGCGCATCGTCGACGGCCGCGTCACGGGGCAGGAGAACGAGCGCTTTTCGACCCGCGCCGGCGACGATCACCCGGCGCACGTCGAGGTCGCGCCCGGCGGCCGGCTCACGCTGGCGCTGACGCTGTTGCGCGTCGACCGGGAGGAGTGGCGCGGCTACGCGCTGACGGCCACGCGCGATGCGTTGCTGCGCGTGCTGCGCCGGCCGGATGCGGGCCTCGTGGAACTGTTCGCAACCGACGGCAGCGCGGAGTGGGCCGCCGTCTGGCGCGGTAGCCTGCCCACCGGCGCTTTCACCCGCGAAGAGTGCCGGCCGCCGATCGGCATAAAGGAGGCCGACTTCCGCGAACTGGACGGGCTGGCACGGCGCTTCGTCGCGGACTGGATCTGGTTCGCGCAGGACGGCGCCGGGGACATCGCGGTGGAGGCGGAGCGCTACCGGCTCTACGGCTACGAGCCTGCGGCCGCCAACGTGCGCTCGGTCAGGCTCCACCGCATGCGCGCCGAGGCGGCCGAAGGCGAGCCGCTGGTGCACACGTCGCTGGGGCAGGAAGACCTTTGGGTCAAGGACCTCGTCCTCGCCACGTGGGCCAAGGTGGATGAAGCGTGACGCGATGCTGCGTGACGCGAAACATCGTGACGCGGTACGGCGTGACGCGATAAGGCGGGCTTAGAGCCGCACGGCTTTTTTCGCTGTACCGTGTCACGCATCA
>CAZOQY010000074.1:3778-6946 GCA_964581835.1 uncultured Streptomycetaceae bacterium
CGTGTCACGCATCACCGCGTCACGCTTCACCGTGTCACGCTTCATCAATACTGTCTTCGTCGCCAATAGCGCAGCATGATCCAGCCGCCGAGCATGCCGCCCAGGTGAGCGAAGTGGGCGACGCCCGCCTGGCTGCCGGTTACCCCGAGGTAGAGTTCGATGAGGGCGTAGACGATCACGAACAGCCACGCCGGCATCGGGATCGGCGGGAAGATCAGCATGACGATGCGGCGCGGGAAGAACATGCCGTAGGCGAGCAGCAGGCCGAACACGCCGCCCGAGGCGCCGACCGTGGGATAGGGCGGACCGGGATTCAGGGCCGACATCACGAGCTGGGCGATGGCCGCGACCAGCACCGACACGAAGTAATAGGTGAAGTAGCGCTTCTGCCCCAGCACGCGCTCGATCTCCGAGCCGAACATGTAGAGGCCCAGCATGTTGACCAGGATGTGCAGCTCGTTGCCGTGCAGGAAGCTGTAGGTGACGACCTGCCACGGCAGGAAGCCGACGGGCGCGCCGGACATGCCGTAAGCGGGGCTCGCGAGCGGCCACAGCGCGAACCAGAGAACGAGCACGTCGCCCGCGAACTGCTGCGCGACATAGGCCGCGACGTTGGCGATCAGCAGCGTCTTGGTGATCGGCGGCATTTGTCTGAAGTCGAAAGGCGGAAGGCGGAAGGCGGAAGTAAGAGCGCTGACCCGTAAAAGGCAGGCGCGGTGAGTGTAACAGAATGGTTCTCGCCGCTATTCGCTGGCGCACTGACCCGGCCAGGCCATCACAAAGCAAAAAGCCCCGCGATCGCGGGGCCTTTGATGCGGGCGACTATTTCTCGAGCAGCGCGCGGAGCATCCACGCGGTTTTCTCGTGGATCTGCATGCGTTGCGTGAGCAGGTCGGCGGTCGGCTCGTCGTTGGCCTTGTCGACGATCGGGAAGATGCTGCGCGCGGTGCGCACCACGGCTTCCTGGCCGGCGGCCAGCTCGGCGATCATCTTTGTCGCGGCGGGCACGCCCTTCGCTTCCTTGATCGAGGACAGTTTCGCGTACTCGGCGTAGGAGCCGGGCGCGGGGTAGCCCAGCGCGCGGATGCGCTCCGCGATCAGGTCGACGGCGAGGGCGAGCTCGGTGTACTGTGTCTCGAACATGAGGTGCAGCGTCTGGAACATCGGTCCTTTCACGTTCCAGTGGTAGTTGTGGGTCTTGAGGTAGAGCGTGTAGGTGTCCGCGAGCAGGCGCGAGAGGCCCTCCGCGATCGCCTTGCGTTCCTGGGGCTTGATGCCGATATCGACCGCCATGACGTTTCTCCTGATAATGGTTACGGTTCAAATATAGTAGATGGCTGAAAATCGATCAAACGAATAAAACCATGCTGATTAATCGCAAATATCGATTATTGGGCTTCACCGCCCTGGCGCTCGCCTGGGCGCCGGCGATGGCGCAGGAGACGCCGTATCCCGCGCGCCCGGTTCGCTTTCTCGTGGGCCTGCCGCCGGGCGGCTCGCCGGACCTGGTCGCCCGCACCATCGCAAGCGGGCTGGCCGGCAACTGGCCGCACAACGTCGTCGTGGACAACCGCCCGGGCGGCGGGCGCAACCTGGTCGGCGAAACCGTGGCGAGGAGCGCGCCCGACGGCTACACCTGGCTGCTCACCAACGACAACATGCTCACCGTCAATCCCCACCTCGGCAAGACGCCGTTCGACCCGTTCCGCGATTTCACATATGTGACCCTGCTCGCGCGCTTGCAGTTCCTGCTGGTGGTGCATCCCTCGGTGCCGGCGAAATCGGTGCAGGAGCTGGTGGCGCTCGCAAAAGCGAAGCCGGGCGCGCTGAATTACGGCACGTCCGGCAACGGCAGCGCGCAGCACCTCGGCACCACGCTGCTGCAGCATCTCGCCGGCATCGAGATGACGCACGTGCCGTACAAGGGCGCGGGCCCGGCGCTGGCGGATCTGCTGCCCGGCCGCATCCAGGTGTGGGTCGGCGCGGCGAACTCGCTGCTGCCGCACGTGAAGGAGGGGCGCCTGCGCCTGCTGGCCGGCGTCGGGCCGAAGCGCTACCCGACGCTGCCCGAGGTGCCGACGATCGCCGAGTCGGGCGTGCCCGGCTACCGCCACGAGGTGTGGGTCGCGCTGACGATGCCGGCGAAAGTCCCGGCGCCGATCGTCGCCAAAGTGAACGCGGATGTTGCGCGCGTGCTGAACGCGCCGGACGTGAAAGCGAAGCTGGCTGCTCTCGGCATCGACGTCGCCACCGGCACGCCGCAGGCCCTCGCGCAGCTGGTGCGCGAGGACTACGAGCGGTGGGGGAAGGTGATCCGGGCCGCCGGGATACGCGCGGAATGACTGGGAGAACGGCGTGAATCGTGAGTCGTGATTCGACCCGAAGAGCTTACTCAACCCGCTGGGGCGGGTAAAACGATTTACAAATCACAAATCACGAATCACGCATTTTTCAGTAATACGCGGCTTTCGCCCCGGGCGGCGGGGAATAGCGGAAGGTGCCCTTCTTGAGGATCGCCTCCTTGCCGCCGTTTTTATCGATATGGCGTTGCTGGTCCGCACGTGCGAGGCGATCGGCGGCTTCGGGGTCCACCACTTTGCGCAGTTGCGCTTCGCACTCGATGCAGACGGCCCTGAACGCGGGATTCCGGCCGAGGTCGTTGCGCTCCTGCGGATCGGACCGCAGGTCGAACAACATCGGCGGCAGGCCGACGTAATGAACGTACTTGTACTGGGCGTGCCGGATCATGTACGAACCGGTGACGGCGCCCGCCGCGTGATACTCGGACAGGATCGTGCGCTGGGGCGCCGCGCCGCGGGCGACGTCGAGCAGCGACACGCCCGGCAGGTCGCGGTCGCGCGGGTCGGGCCGCGCGCCCAGGGACTGGATGAAAGTGGGGAATCCGTCGGCCAGCGTGACCGGCGTGTCGCACACCCTGCCGGCCGGCACGTCCGGCCCCGCCAGGATCATCGGCACGCCCGCCGACTCCTCGTACATCGTCGATTTGCCCCACAGCCCGCGCGTGCCGAGATTGTCGCCGTGGTCGGAGGAGTAGGCGATCCGGGTTTCTTTCGCCAGGCCGGTTTCTTCCAGCGCACGCAGGATTTTTCCGACGTTGTCGTCGAGGAACGAGGTCAGGCCGAAGTAGGCGGCGATCGCGCGGCGTAC
>CAZOQY010000074.1:6956-12317 GCA_964581835.1 uncultured Streptomycetaceae bacterium
GATACCGTCCCACATCGGATGTTCTCGGGTCTGCTTCACGCCGTTCCATCCCATTGGCGCGTCGAACGGCTCGTCGAAGCACAGGCATTTGCGCATGGCGTCGATGAAAGGATGGCGCGGGCGCTCGGCGTCGTCGTACATCGCCGGCCACGGCACCCGGTCTTCCGGATAGAGATCGAAGAACGCCTGCGGCGCGATCAGCGGGAAGTGCGGCGAGACGAAGCCGACGTACAGCGCCCACGGTTTGTCGCGGTGCTTCGGCGCCGAGTGTTTCAGCCACTTGACGGTCTCGTCGGCGATCTCGCGGTCGTACTTCGTGTACTCGGACTCGCCGGGGCCGGCTTCCGGCCCGAGCTTCAACGAGCCCGGCCGCCGCGGCAGCTCGTCGCGGATCAGGCCCAGCAGGTCGCCGATGCCGTTGACGATGTGCAGCGGCAGGATTTCCTCGTCGAAGCCGTTCGCCGCCGGCTTTGAATCCCTGTAGTGGAGCTTGCCGATGGAGGCGACGTGGTGACCCTGTTCCATCAGCCGGTGGCCCCAGGCGGCGGGCTCGCCGGCGTAGGCGATGGCATTGTCCCAGCAGCGCGTCTCGTGCACGTAGCGGCCGGTGGCGAAGGAGGCGCGCGCCGGCACGCAGATCGGGCAGTTGGTGTAGGCGCTGGTGAAGCGCGTGCCGCGCGCCGCCAGCGCGTCGAGGTTCGGCGTGCGGATCATCGGGTGGCCCTCGCAGCCGAGCACGCGCTTGTTGTGCTCGTCGGAGAGGATGAAGATGAGGTTGGCGGGTTGCATGGCGTCGCGGTCCGGGTATCGGTTAAACTGCCCGAAAAAGAAAGAGGATAAGCTCGATGCTCTGCCCGGCGCCGGTTCCCGTCAATATCCCCCTCATCTTCATGGCGCTGGCGACCGTGCCGGTGGTCGTCGCGTGGCTGGGTTCGAAACTGAATTTCAGGTCCGATCTGAAGACGCATACGGACCTGAAGGCGGCGAAGCATCTCGGCCGCCCGTCCGCCCGCCGGCGGATGGCGACGCCGATCGGCAACGTGCCGATGCTGACGGAGACGCTGAAGGCGATGGGCTATTCGGTCGCCTACGACCCGGGGCGCCTGCGCATCGTCGCGGCGAAGGGTACTCGCGGCATCGAGTTCCAGGGGCAGGCGGACGGCACCTGGGAGGCGCAGGTCGTGCCCGCGATTCCCGATGCCGCCTTTCGCGCGCAGGTCAAGGCGATCGTGGCGGCCTACGCGAAGAAGTCGCAGACGCCGGCCGCCGCGCGCCATGTCCGGCACGCGCCGGCGTTCGCGCCCGATTTGAAGACGGCGGTGAAGACGGAGCCGGCACCGGCATCTCCGCAGTGGACGCCGCCGGCACGCCAGGCGGTGAAAGTGGGCGCGCGCTAGCCGGCCGTCACTTGTACTTCTTCGTGATCAGCTCCGCGACGCTCGCGCCCTTGTCGATGTCGGCCTTGCGCTTGCTGTCGCCGGCGTCGATGCCGCGCGCGACTTCCAGGACTTCCGCGGCGCGGGCGTAGGGCACGAACGCGACGCCGGCTTCGTCGGCGCACACCAGGTCGCCGGGACGCACCTGCACGCCGCAGATTTCCACCACGCCGTTCACTTCCACCGTTTCCATGCGCCACTTGCCGGTGATCGGCGTGAAGCCTTTGCACCACACCGGCCAGTCCATGGTGCGGTAGCCGTCGGGGTCGCGCACCGTCGCGTCCACGATCGCGCCGATGAAGCCCTGGCGCCTGGCGATGGTCGCCGACTGGCCGCCCATGTTGGAGCAGCCCATCACGCCCTGGATCACCAGCACGTCGCCGGGCTCGGCGAGGTTGTGCGCCTCGGTCTCGCCCTGCGTGTTGTTCTTGTCGATGGTGGCGGCCTTGTGGATCTGCGCGACGCGCTGGATGTTGCGCACCGTGACCGCGGGGCCGACGACGCGGGTGCCGGGGGTGACCGGCGGCAGCACGTAAGCCGGCACGATGCCGACGATGCCGAGCTGGTCCATCGAGTCGGAAATGGTGCCGGTCAGGTCCACCAGCACCTTGAAACCGTCCACGATTTCCTTCGGCAGGCGCGGGAGTTCCAATATGCGGATGGCATCGCGCGGCAGCTTGCCGAGGGGGGTCTTGGGCATGTTGCTGTCCTTCAGATTGTGTAGGGCGCGGCGCCCAAGGGTATCATTGGACGCAGCGGTACTTCCACAGGGAGGGGGTCACCATGTTCGGTCACAGGAAAGCGGTTCTGGAAATGCCCGCCGGTTCGGCGGCTGGCGGCGGGTCGATGGAGTACGCCGGGTTCTGGGCGCGGTTCGTCGCGAGCCTGCTGGATTCGATGATCGTCTCGATCATCGGCCTGGTGCTCGCGGTAGGAGCGCTTTTCGCTGGGCTGGGCCTTCTCGCCAACCTGCTCGGTTTCCTGGTGTTCGTGCTCTATTTCCCGCTGCTCGAGAGTTCGGCGCGGCAGGCGACCTTCGGCAAGCAACTGCTGGGACTCCAGGTCACCGATCTCGACGGCGCGCGCGTGTCCTTCGTGCGGGCGCTGATGCGCAACCTGGGGAAGATCCTTTCGGCCATTCCGCTCTACATCGGCTTCATCCTCGCCGCGTTCACCGGTCGCAAGCAGGCGCTGCACGACATCCTCGCCAAGTGCCTGGTGGTGCGCACGGGGCCGTCGCGCCTGCTGAAAGCCATCATCATCATCGTGGTGCTGGTGATCGCCGTCATCGCGATCATGGTCGCCGTGGCGGTGCCGATGTTCCAGAAAATGATGAGCGGTGGCATGGAAGCCGCCACGAAAGGCATGAGCAGGGAGATGGAGAAGGCGATGCGGGACGCGCAGAAGTCCGCGCCCGCCGTGAAAGTCGCGCCGCCGGTCGCGAAGCCGTCCGAGCCCGCGCCCAGCGCCCCGCCGGCATCGGTGGCGGTGCCTGCGCCCGCGGCAGACCAATCATCTGTGAAGCCAGCTGGAAAGCCCGCAGAGAAAACGGCGGAGAAGCCGGCAGCAGTCGCGCTCGCGCCGGCCAAACCGGCGGCGGATAAGCCCGCGGCGGTCGAGGCGAAGCCGGCACCCGCGAAACCGGCCGCTGCGCCGGCGGCGAAGGCGGAACCGGCGCCGGCGCCCGTTGCCGCGCCGGCGGTCGCAGACAAGCCCAGGACCGTGCGCCGCGCCGCGCCGCGCAAGCCGGCAGCGCCGGCGGCCGTTGCGGAAGCCGCGCCGATGCAGCCGGTGCAAACGCCCCGCTACAACGACGTGATGACCGCGGTGATGAGTCGCGATCATGCCGGTGCGGCCGAAGCGCTGCGGGCCGGGTTCTGGCCGGACCGCCCGGACTCGAACGGCGTCACGCCGCTGATGGCGGCCGCGCTGAACGGTGATTTCGCGATGACGGAATTGCTGCTGAGAAACGGCGCGGACCCCAACCGCAGCGCGCCGGGCGGCTCCGTCATGGCTTTTGCGACCAAGGGCGGAAACGCCAAGGTGGTCGACATGCTGAGGCGCGCCGGCGCGCGCTAGTGGCGGCGCCCGGAGGCGCAATGGCGGAAGCCGCGCGCGTTCCCGGCAAGGGCTGGTACGTGTTCGCCGGCGCGGTGGGGCTCGCCGGCGTTGCCGCCGCGGCCGCCCTCGCCGGGTGGTTCGTGCTGATGTTCGAGCGGAGCACGCAGTTCGTCGTCCCCGGCCGTCATGTTGCCTCGCTGGATCGCCCGGGAGATTACCTGGTCTGGAACGATTACCAGACCGTGTTCCAGGGGCGCAGCTACAACGAGTCCCGGCAGCTTCCTTCCGGCGTGCGCGTCCGCGTGCTCGACCCGGCCAGCGGCCGGGCGCTCGATGTGCTGGCGAGCCAGGGCGCGACGGTCAGCAGCGGCAGCGAGAACAGCGTGTCGGTGGCGCGGTTCGCGGTCGCCCAGCCCGGCCGCTACGAGATCGTCGTGGAGGGGGATTTCCCGCCGAGGGTATTCTCGGTAGGCCGCGATTTTCTTTTTCCGATGATGGCGACGATATTCGGCGCGCTCGCGCTGGTCTTCGCCGGCCTGTCCGCCGCGGCCGGCATCGCGATCTGGGCTTATTTCAGGCGCGAGGCGGGATCGGGTCCTGCGCAGGCCGCTGATGCGCGGGACGGGCGCGCCTGATCCACGAACGATGGCTGCCCCGTCGAACCGGCTGCTTTCCACGCAGAACCCGAAGTCGATCGGGTTCATGTGGGTCTTCGCGGTTCTCTGGTGCGGCGTCTCGTTCCCGGTGTTCTGGATGTTCGCGATCCAGATGCGCCAGGTTGCTCCCGGCATCGTCGGCGGCCTGTTCGCCGCCTTCGGCCTCGTCATGCTGTTCTTCACCGTCAGGGCGACGCTGGAGTACGTCAAGTTCGGCCAGGTCGATCTCACGCTGGACGGCGAGCCGGCGGTGGGGCGCGGCTTCGGCGCGATGGTCCGGCTGCCGGCCAGCCCGGCGCTCGCGAAGCTGACGGCCGAGCTGGCGTGCGTGCAGTTGATCCCCGACCGGGACGCGAAGGGCGAGCCGACCACCCGGGAAGCGGACGCGTGGACCCTGAAGCAGGAATTCCCGGTGCGCCGCGGCGCCGCCGGGGCCTACGCCACGCTCCGATTCGACGTGCCGGCCGACCAGCCCGCGACGACCACCGCGGAAGACATCGGGCTCGACGAGGCCCAAATGAAGGAGGCCTTCAAGGATCTCGATCTCGCGAAGTTTCGTGCCCTGCACGCAGCCGCGGCGCGCGCGCAGGCGCGGGGAAGCTACCGCTGGGAGCTGCGGATCCGGGCCGACGTGCCGGGCATCGATCTCGACCGCACGTTCAATCTGAGCATGGCGCCGGCTCCCGCCGGGACGGTCGCGCAGCCCGGCGGCGCGGCACGGGAATGGCGATGTCGTCCTTGGGCATGCGCGCACGGTCCGTTGTCGAGCGGGCGGGGAGATGCGGCCAGAGCGCCTCGCCGGCCAGGGGGGCTGCGGCGCCTTCGCGGGCATTCCTGCCCGTGCAGGCGCAGGTGGTTGAATAGCGCAGCAGCACGTATCCAGTCCATGTCCATTCCGCATGCCACGAGACGGTGCGCCGCGCGAACGGTTGAAGACCGCCGGCCCGAATCGCGCGACAGGCGCGTTGCCCCCGCCGTCTTTGCGCCTGGGCTGAGCGCCCCGCGGCGTCGGCAGATTGCGGTATGCGGCGCACCCGGGCTCGGGCGTAGCATCGGCAGCGTCGCACCCGGGTGATTGCCCGACGGATGCGGCGCCACGGAAAAGGACCAGGACCATGGCCGATTTCGTCATCCTGCGCGACATCACCGCCAGCCCCACGGCCTCCCCCTTCGACCTTGCCCCGCGCGGCCGCGCCGGGGCACTGCCC